>NZ_JACSOE010000024.1:0-60693 GCF_014349115.1 Alteromonas sp. BZK5
GCACCGACATCACACAATCGGCGGTTGAACTTAAAGTCCTGATTGAGCAGATGCGCGAGCAAATTCAGAATATCGAGTAATATCCGTTGGAGTCCAAAAGCCTCCGCTAAAGCCCAGCCATGCTGGGCTTTTTTATTTTTTATGAAACCCCATGAGTTGATGCACCTCAAAGATAATTTTATATATCGCGGCGAACTGATCGAACAGAAAGTTGAAAACCACCAGGCGCTAAAATTTTATTTAGTACCGAGACGCGAGGATCGGTATTCCCTTTCTCGATATCGCGCAATGTTTTATCAGACACCTTAATAAATTTCGCGTACTGTGTTTGGGTCATGCCATAAAGTTGGGTACGAACCTGCTTTACTAGATCGCCTATGCCGATAACATTGTTCGCAAGATCACTTTCAAGCTGAGCTAAAATTTCTTTTCGTCGTTCGCCCGTCAACCTAACCATCATAGACTCCCATTGCCACTAACTTAGTTTTAGTGTTACTAAAACCAATCGCCGGAAAATTTAATATCTCATCTGGGCAATGTAATCTTTTCAACCTCTCAGGCAGGTCGATTAGTTTTTCTGCCAGTTGCCGCAAAAATAAAATCATTTCATCAGGCTCACAAAAATCTGAAAGCTGCTCTGCAATGATTAAAAAATTAACGTGCCCACCTACTTCGCAACTTCGCCCCCACTTAAATAAACGGGTTATGCCTTCTTCATCGGCTTTCATAGGAGCAAAATCATAGATAGGTGCAAAACAAATATCGCCGTCAAATTTTAAAAATGAAATGTTGCGGCCGTGATTGTCTGAGTTACCGAAGACAATATTTAGAAAATCTCTCACAACATATTGCTTAGCAAATTCGTTTTTCGTCATTTGAGTTGCAGACTTTATTCTTTGCCACACCGTCTCCATCACATCAAAATGATCTTGATAGCTGCCAGGTTCGGCATTAATGATTGAATAAATACTTTCCAACCCAATACGACTAGCCACACCACTTTCTATGCGGACGTCAAAGCGAGGTAGCCATAAACTAGCTTGGCCACTTTGTTTATCTTCTAATGTTTTTAACTTTTCAACATCGATGGTGGAAACATTGGTACCTTTCAGGATCTCCGAAAGAGCCTTATAAAAAACGCCCTCAGCTTTTAAGATGTTGTTATCTCGTGCTGAGCGTCTATTTCTAGCAAACTTGGTTAAATAAGGTGTGGCGGTCAACGGCTTACCTGCAAAGTCCCCATCAATGAAAACATTATCGTCTTCAAGCATGAGTAGCAGTTTTGGGGCAACACCACCAGCTCCTGTCGCCCCTCCTACTGCGGAGCCTTGTTCATTAGCATACTCTAAAAAGTCATATTGCAATGAAATCACGTTCTCAATTGGAAAACGGCGAGAGTCGATATTAGCATCTGTCGGTACGGCTTCTTTTATTCTTAAGTTACCAACGGGCGACATACAAGCATTAGTCAGCAGTGCGTAATTTTGCTGAAACTCGTCTGAGCGACTGACATTAAGATAACTGAGCCACCAATCTCGAGACTTACCCACCGGCAAAATATCATCTAATAGAGCTGGCCAATGAGGGTAGTCTTTAGGAACAATGCTGATAGGTGCATTGACGGAGCATGCCCAGCAATCTTTGACCTCATAGCTTGCGACCTTAACAATATATTCATGCTCATAGTACAGCGAACAACTTGCATTGATCCGCTCATCAGAGAAACACAAAGTAGCAGCATCCCACCATTGACCTTGATTAAATAATTGCAGTGTGACTGTTTGCATCATTTATCCAGTAGTTTATTACCGTTAAGTACTAAATATTAGCAGAATTTCGGTACAATTCTACCGTTTAACTGCAAAGCAGCAATCATTTACAGTAACAAACTACCGTAAACTACAAAATGGATTATCTATTTCAGTACTTTGTATGCGTTTTTCCCAATTTAGATAGCACTAAACCCAGACTTCTAGCTGGGTATGGTGCTGATGCAGTGTGTTTGGTAACTCTTTAGTTAGAATCTGCTTGGTTCATCGTTAACGCGCTACCTGCCGCCAACACCTAACGCTTCTAATAACTCATCTCAGATACTGTGTTAAGAAGGCCTCGTGCGAGGGGAGTTTAGCTACGTGATTATCCACCTGCTGCTTTAATCCTGCCATAAACTGCTTAAGTGACTGTTCACTCATTTCATCGGCAACACGATGATACTGGCTAGGTGTCATGCCTTGGCCCATTAATACTTGGGTCCAGGAGTCAACACGGAAAATATCTCCGTCATCTAAAAACACGCGGCCAGACTCGGCAAATAAAGCCAATTTATGCTCAAGTGACGGCGGAATCTCCATGCGTTGGCATTGCTGCCAAAAGGGGCTGTCCTCGCGCTGTGTCACCTTGTAATGCATAACAATAAAATCGAGTATGGCCGACATTTCGCTATCAAACTTATTGTTGTATTCGTCGATTGCGCTTTGGGTTATGCCATCGAAAGGGAATAGGCGCATTAAGCGTATAAGGCCAGTCATGATTAGATGGATACTGGTCGACTCTAAAGGCTCAATAAAGCCACTGGATAGCCCTAGCGCCACGCAGTTTTTATTCCAACCACGCCTGCGTTTTCCAGGAGTAAAACGAATCACTCTCGGCTCATTAATGGGCGCGCCTGTCACCTGCGATTTAAGTGTATTGATGGCGTCTTCATCGCTCATAAATCGGCTACAAAATACCAATCCATTACCCATTCGTTCTTGAAGAGGTATTTGCCAGCGCCAACCGGCCTGATGTGCCACACTTTTGGTGTATGGCACAGGTGGGGCTGTAAGCTCAGTTTGCATAGCTACCGCACTATCGCAGAAAAGATAGTGTCGCCAATCGTCGTAACCGGTGTGAAGGGCTTGTTCAATAAGCAGCCCTTTAAAGCCTGTACAGTCTATGAAAAAGTCGCCATCTATGACTTCATCGCTTGCTAATCGAAGGGACTGGATGTTGCCTGATTGCGGGCATACTACGACCTTTTCTATATCTCCTTCCTTGTGAGTTACCCCAGCATCACACGCTAGAGACTTTAAAAATCGACCGTAAGCAACGGCATCAAAATGATAGGCAAAGTTAAGCGGCATGGCTTCTGATGTGGCGAACTTGCTCTGTTTAGCGGCAATAAGTTCCGGGCAATAATCACCAAATTCACCACCAAATCCGTATTCTTTAGCCCTCAGCCAAAAATGGTGAAACTCGCCAGCCCAACACTCTCTTCCGGTTATACCAAAAGAATGAATATAGCTGTGACCTTGTTCACGCCAATTTTCAAACTCAATACCCAGTTTGAACGTGGCTTGTGTGGCACGCATAAATGCTTTTTCGTCGATGCCAAGCAACTTGTGAAATGTTCTAATAGGCGGAATAGTCGCCTCGCCCACACCTACAATACCAATATCTTTCGACTCGACTAGCGTAACGTTTATTGACTTACCCAAAAGCCGTGACAGCGCTGTGGCCGCCATCCATCCCGCAGTACCGCCACCCGCAATGACTACGTTCTTAACGGGCGTTTGATTTTTACTGCTATCTAAACCCGATACGGTCATAAGAGGTGTCCTTTTTATCTGAAGTATTTTTTATGTCATTACAACTCGAAGCTGAAGCGTGTTCGTTCTTTTCACGTTGAGCAAGCGAGGGCACGTGTTGTTTTTCGTTGCTGTAGCGCTTTGCAATATCATTGAGCAAAACTCTGTTAGACGGCAATCCCTGCAGATAAGCGTTTTTAGTTTGTTGTAAGGTTTCGCGAATGTGAACTGCTTTACGCTTATGCTCTTCATTTAGCCGTAAAGGCGATGTAGAAGAAGAAAAGCCCATTCCATACAGTACATACTGATAGCTAGCAGAGGGGAAAATCTCTTCGTTCTCGATAAGATCTAAGCGTGAAGGGCTTTGATACTTCCACAGTTCAAGCAATTCAGCGAGGGAATCGGGTATGGACGCCTTATCTCTTTGCGCTAACCAATACGGCTCTTCTCTATCGCTTAAAGCATAATGTAGTTTTAGAAAGTCGATAACGCGCTGCCAGCGATATGCAAAGCGCGAGTTGTAGCGCTTACTGGCTATTTCCATGTGTACTTTGTTTTGCGGAAAAGCCTCACAGAGCATACGTAAGCCAAGTTCGACCATGGCAATGGCTGATGCTTCAAGCGGTTCAACAAACCCCGAAGACATACCTAAGCTCAAACAGTTTTTTACCCAAAACTGTGATCTATAGCCAGGCTCAAAGGAGAGTGTACGAAAAGAAAGCTCTGCATCTTGTGCACTAGGGTAACGTTCACGAACGTAGTCAATCAGCACCTGCTTTGCTTGCTCTTCGTTTGTGAATTGAGAAGAGTAAACTAGGCCTACACCTCGGCGGTGCTGCAACGCAATATCCCACGTCCACCCACAGGTTTGTGCAGTGGCCACTGTGGTACTTTTTATTTCAGCATCTTCGTTTGAATAAGGCACTTGAAGCGCAACGGCGCGATCGTTGAGCATTGTGCGCTTAACCGGTATCCAGGGAATAGTAAAGTGTTCCTTGATAAGCAAGCCGCTGCTGCCAGAGCAGTCGATAAATAGATCGCCAACTATTTTTTTCCCGTCCTTTGTTGATACGCTTTCAATATCCCCGTTTTGATGAGAGTGAACACTGTCAACATGACCAACGACATGGGCGACATTTAACTTGTCTACGCAATGATTTTTTAACAGCTCAGCAAGTTTTGTGGCGTCGAAATGGTAACCGTAATTGAGCACATGGGCGTAGTCCGGCGTAGCAATTTGCTTGGGCGCCTTGCCTGCGGCACACATGGCGGCTTGTAACGAAAACGCATCTTCGTACGATGTGTTTGGTGCGATTGATTTCCAACATGTATAAATATCGAGCTCGTTGTAGCCTGTTGGAACGGTAAATGGATGATAATAGCAGTGCCCGCCTTTACGCCAATTAACAAAGCTGGAGCCTTGCTTGAAAGCACCATGACACACCGTTAAGAATTCCGTTTCACTAATACCAATATCAAGAAGGGTATCGCGCAGTGACGGCCAAGAGCCTTCGCCCACACCTAAAGAAGGGATGTTGGGTGACTCTATCAAGGTAACGGTGTGATTCGCGCTTAGTTTTGCGGCAAGTATCCCTGCTGCAAGCCACCCAGCCGTACCACCACCGACAATGACGACCCGATGCATACTGCAATGACTTTCATTATCACTCATACGTTAAGAACCACGATATGCCCCACTGTACTTCTACAAACATGTTCAGTCGTTTTTCTGGTTACTATTCAAACAGCACTATGACAAAAAAACCCGCTAAAGCGCAACCCTAAGCACTTTAGCGGGTAAACACACCCCAATCGTTAAAACTTGTAGCGAACTCCCAGTGCATAGCGAGCGCCAAGCTCATCTAATTTCCACAACATAGCACTTGTTCTGCCGTGTCTACGGATATTTTCATCTGTGATGTTTATCCCTTCAAATGACACCGTAAGATCTTCAGTGATGTCGTAAGAAACATTGAAGTCTATTTGTGAATAGTCTTCGGTATAGCCCGGCTCATTAATGTACTGAGAGGTTGTATCAAGGAACTTATCACGCCAGTTGTAGGCAATACGCGCTTGCAAAGCATCTTTCTCATACATCAAGATGAGGTTTGCTGTGTCACTTAGTCCCACAAGGGCAAACTGAGTTATCGATGGATTTGCGTCATTATCAAAACCAATATCACCTTGCACTGTGGTGTAGTTAGCCAGTACCCCGAAGCCGCTATCACCAAAGAAGTGCTGCGCAGCAAGTTCGAAACCGTAAATATTCGCCGCTTTATTGTTAACAGGTTTAGAGTTAATGAAGGTAATCAACGGATCTTCGCTATTGGGCAGCACATCGAATTGCTGCTCAAACTGTTCGTCAGTCAATGAGTCATACTCGATACCGTTTTCCATCGCAGCAACCATGTTAAACAATGACGTATCATTAATTGGAATACCACGCGCCTCTAATTCAGCGCGAGCCGCCTCTGCACGCGGTCCATTGGTAACGTCTCTCAACCCAAAGATATTTTCTTCAACTTGTTCATTACCGATAAAGTTCTTAACACGCTTATCGTAAAAACCAACCGACACATAGCTTGTCTCATCGAAATAATATTCGAACGAAAGATCAAGGTTGTCTGACTCTAATGGTATTAGCGATGGGTTACCTGAACTCGCGGTGGCGGTAATGCTGTCAGTAAGAATTGTCGGCCCGCTTTGAGGCGATACTGTCGCAGCGGCGCTCAAGTTGTTGTACGTGGGTCGCGCTATTGTCTTACTGTAAGAGAATCGCGCAATCATGTTTTCAACAACTTCGATATCGAAATCTAATGCAGGAAGTACATGGTCGTAACTTGATTCAACTTCAACATCTTCCATGTCGCTTCCAAAGCGGACGTTGAAGTCATTATTACCTTCCCACGCAATGCCGCTAGGTAAACTTATATTTGCAATTGAAGTTACATCGGTATTTTCGTAGCGTACACCTGCCAACAGGTTGTACTCCATGCCGTTTAACTCGCCAGATAAATCCAATTCGAAATAAACCGCAGTTATGTCTTCTTCAATAGTACGGTTAGTTGCAAACGGGTTGTTGGCAAGAAAATCAAAACCGTATTCTTGAGCAGCAAATGCACCAATTTGCGCAACGCTACCGGTAAAGCCCTGAGAGAACATCCCCTCAGTATTGAAATCGCTAAACTCACTCGCCAAATCCAGCGGTGTTAAAGAACCAGCAGGAAGCTCACCCGGGTTCTCAATTCCCCAGTTGCCCATGGTGTGGCGGGTTAGAGATTGGAGCGATGTGCTCTCCATTGAGCGTGACTCAATACCAAAGTTAATACTTCCGGTATCCATAACGTAAGAGCCATCAAGACGAGCTTGAGTAATCTCGGTGTCTTGCGACGAGAAATTCATGTCCAATATCGATGTACCTACATCATCTTGGTCAAGCACGCCATTACCGTTAAGATTATCACGAGCTTCATCGTCAAAATCGACGAACATAATAGGGAAGTCGCCTCTGAAATCGACACCTTGCCCTTTAACTACGTTTGCGCCTAAACCAAGATTTGTCCACGTTCCATAGGGCGCATCTGGGCGTCCTTCTGCCGTCGAATTATGAAGGTCGAAGACTAGAGTTAGCTCGTCATTTACGAAGTACTCAAGGTTTAAGCCGATCGACTTGTTTTCGTTGACTTGGTTTAGTTCTTGAAGCGCCAAGCCTAGATCACGAGGTAGCAAATCTCGGCGTTCTTGAGTGATTAATACTGGCGTTTTTACCGTTTCATCATCAAAAGTTAGTTCGGTGAAGTACCTATCATCCATCCATATCGATTGCTCGGCTCGAGCTTCGTATAAGTCTTGCTTTGAATAGGTGTAATCAAGCGTGGCCGTCATTTTTTCTGAAGGAGCAAACTGGAACGTTAGCTGTGCATTCGTTCTTTCACGCTCTCGGTCTGCCATGTAATAACGTAAGTCTGAGGGAATGGCGAAAAGCTGTCCCATGGCTGGTGCGTTGTTCAGCACAATTGGGTCACCGCTATCTGGGTTCGCTGGATCAGGAGATTGGGGCACCGTGCCATCAAATGGATTTACGCGCCACTCGTTCACAAACGCACCTTGTGCAGCACTGTCGCGCTGTTGGAATGAACCGGTAAACGTAACGCCAAAGGTATTGTCATCATTGAGATAATTGACAAAGCCTGATACTTCAGGCGTAACATCATCACCTACACGGTTAGTCGTATCATGCAGTGCTTTTGCGCCTACACTTGCGGTAATGCCATTGTCAGATGCTTGAAAGGGACGTGCTGTTCGTATATTTACCGTAGCCCCAATCCCCCCAGTTGCAATACTCGCTCTACCTGTTTTGTACACTTCAACCGCTCTAACACTTTCAGAAGCAAGGTCAGAAAAATCGAAGGCGCGAGAATTTGCTGCTCCGCCACCACCAGGTAACGCAGAACCAGGCATCGTACGTCCATTCAGCGTTACCATATTAAAGTCAGGTCCAAAACCACGCGCTGTGACTTGGCTTCCTTCACCATTATTCCGACTAATTGAAATACCAGTAATACGCTGTAGTGACTCTGCTAAGTTAGTATCAGGAAATTTACCAATATCTTCTGCTGAGATGGCATCAACAACACCAGCAGAGTCACGCTTGATACCCATCGACTCTTGAACACTACTTCGTATACCTGATACCTGAATAACTTCTATGTCTTTTTCTGTTTCTTGCGCCGTCGCAGATGACATCACACCGCTACTCAAAGCGGTCCCGAGTATCAATGACAAACTTGCTGCGATCTTGCTTTTATTTGGTGTTGTTTGTGTCACGGTCTATCTCTCTTTAATAGTGGCTTTTATGTGTGTTGTGAACCTTACGCGCTACCAGAAAGGGCTTTCCCAAAGAGAAACTAGAACACCCAGACGTAAGAAAGCGCTTTCCGAACATTAATTCAACAAAAGTTTAAGATCAACACATTTTTTACAATTAATTCACAGGCAACAACTGTATCGACAACACCAAACTTCTCACAGGAAGATCAAAAACAAATTAATTCAATACGTTACAGGAAAACCAAAGCTCCATTAGATTCCGGTAATAGTCATTTAAATATTATCAGTCACTTAATTCCATTAACGTAAAAATGACATAAATATGAGAAAGCGCTTTCTAATTGTTTTTTATTTGTGCTATAAACCGCTTTGTTATTTCAGATTCATTGTACTGCCAGCATCCGTTTAGAATTTGTGCAGTAAGAAAAAGGTTATCGACATATGAACAGCATTTCGCTTCCCGCAGGCAGTCCCTTACTCAAAAATTCGTTTCTTTATGGAACTGCCACGTCAAGTTTTCAGATAGAAGGGGATGTCGATAACCGTCTCGAATGTATTTGGGATAGATTTTGTGAACGGCCTTCAGCCATTGCTGATCACTCCAATGGCGATGTCGCCTGTGATCATATTGCTCGCTGGAGAGAAGATTTCGACATTTTGTTAGACTTAAATGTAGACGCTTACCGTTTCTCTATTTCTTGGCCGCGCGTTATCACTCAAGAAGGTGAGCTAAATCCAAAAGGCGTTGCCTTTTATAAAACGCTAGTTGATGCGTTAAATGAAAAAGGCATTAAGCCATTTGTTACCCTTTATCACTGGGATCTCCCGCAGCACCTGGAAGATAAAGGTGGGTGGCTTTACCGACAAACTGCTTTTGCATTTGAAGACTATGTTGACAAAATAACGCAGGCGTTAGGCGAGTCCGTTTTTTCCTATGCAACGTTCAATGAACCTTTTTGCAGTGCTTATTTAGGGTATGAGATAGGCGTACACGCCCCGGGCAGAACGGGTAGAAAATACGGAAGAACTGCGGCTCATCACATTTTGCTAGCACACGGCCTTGGGATGAAGGTGCTTAGAAAAAATGTCCCAAATAGCGAAGCCGGTATAGTATTGAACTTTACGCCATGCTACCCCGCCACACAAAAGAAAGAAGACCTCTTAGCCACCCGCAAAGCAGATGACTATATCAACCAATGGTATATGCAGCCTGTAATGGAGGGAAGCTACCCCGAAGTGTTATCTGATATAGACGAAGCGGATAGACCACCAGTTGAAGCTGGTGATATGGAGACAATCTGTCAGCCCATCGATTTCTTAGGGGTAAATTTCTACACGCGATTACACTATTCTGCGCCCAAAGAGAAAGGTGCATTGTATTTCGAGCATCCTCATCAAGGTCCATTAACCGATATTGGTTGGGAAATCTATCCAAAAGCGCTTTATGATTTACTTACTTCATTAAACGAACGATATACGCTCCCTCCCATTTTTATAACTGAAAATGGTGCTGCAATGGCAGACGAACTCAAAGATGGTCTTGTTAATGATGTTGATCGGGTTGATTACTACAATGCCCATTTAAACATGGTACACAACGCAGTGATTGATGGAGTAGAAGTGAGTGGTTACTTCGCATGGAGCCTCCTTGATAACTTCGAGTGGGCGGAAGGATATGAAAAGCGATTTGGGCTAGTTTATGTGGATTTTGAAACGCAAAAGCGTACGCTTAAACTTAGCGCCAATGCTTATAAAGCGCTCATAGCAAGTCGAACATAACAACAGTGGAAATAGCAATGAACCATAAGCTGACATTAAAAGAAAAAGTGGGTTATGGCATGGGAGACGCTGCGGCCAATTTAGTTTGGCGGGGCGCACTAGCATATTTGGCGGTATTTTATACCGATACGTTCGGTATTACAGCCGCTGCAGCTGCGATGCTATTTCTTGTCGTTCGTCTTTCTGACGGTGTGACCGATATTATCATGGGAATGATTGCTGACAGAACCCAGACTAAGATGGGAAAGTTTCGCCCTTGGATATTAGGCTCCACTCCTTTTCTTGGCCTTTTCATGGTCCTTTGCTTTACCACACCTGATCTCTCGTATTCAGGCAAACTCATTTACGCTTACCTGACCTACATCGGACTAACCTTAGCGTATACGGTTAATAATGTACCGTACTCAGCGCTAATGGGCGTGATGACCAGTGATGATAGAGAGCGTACAAGTTTGTCTGGCTTTCGTTTTGCTGGGGCATTCTTTGGTGGACTGCTTGTTATGGGTTGTTTGCCTATGCTGGTGGACTTGCTAGGCCAAGGGAACACTGCTGTAGGGTATCAATATACCATGTGGTTGTTTGCCACGTTGCTTGTCATATTAATGTGTGTAACAGTTTTTACCACGAAAGAGCGCGTTACGTTGCAGCAGGTTTCAAAGCCTCAAGACACTAAACTGGACTCTCCAAAAACAGAGACAGGTACCCAAGTAGCGCCCGCTCCTCGTTCACTAACATCTGAACTCATCGACTTGGGAAAGCAACTACCGTTAATTCTAGTTCCTCTTTCAGCAATAACCGCCTTCTTTTATTATCGAGACGTTGTAACTGGGGCAATCTTCATTACTGTTATAGCGCTTACTACTATTGCAATTAAACGGTTAACTCGCCGACCGGAAGCCGAAAACACCCGTTCTCAGCAGGATATTATCGACCTGCTTTCCAATAAACCCTGGCTAATTCTGTTAGGAATGGGTTTTCTAACCATGATGTTTAATGGCGTCAAATATGGCGTTATTGCCTACTATTTCAAATATTACATGGGCAATGAGCTACTCACAGGCTACTTTTTCATTTCACTGCTGGTAGTGTCGATTTTCGGCGCATTAGCAACGTCCAAATTAGCCGCTATGTTTGGTCGCAAGAAGCTCTTTATTATCGCGCTGTTAGCAAGTAGCGTATTGACCTCTGGCATTTATTTTGTTCCTCAGAAAAGCGTGAGCGCCATATTCATTCTAGGTTGCAGTGCAGAGTTTTTTGCCGCCATATTGCCTACCTTATTTTTCTCTATGCTAGGAGACTCGGCAGACTACAGCGAATATAAGACAGGTCGAAGAGCCACCGGACTCGTCTACTCTGCAGGCTCTTTTGTTCAAAAAACAGGGGGAGGCTTTGCAGGGGCGCTCGTCTTGCTAGTATTGGGAAGCTATGGCTATAACGGTCTTGATATCAATACAATTGATCAAACGCTTCCAGGTATGAAGTCTTTAATGAGTTGGATACCGGCGCTATTTGGCTTTGCTGGCGCAGCGTTAATCTGTCTGTACCCATTAAATGACGAAAAACAAAAAGAAGTTACACAAGCTTTACTCTCTCGACGTAGCGAACAACCGCCGATATCGGCATAATACAGTCAGTTAGAGTGATTGTTTTAGAGAACGAGGTCTTATCACGTGCCCACCATTTATCAAGTTGCCGAGCGTGCAGGTGTTTCTTTATCTACGGTATCCCGCGTATTAAATGGTAAGGCTTCGGTAAACAAAGTACTGAAAGAACGCGTAGAGAAAGCGGTTAAAGAGCTAAATTACCGCCCAAACTCTGTCGCTCGTTCATTGGCAAATAACCGCACTGACAGCGTCGGGGTACTCGTACCTGAACTCAACGCCCCGTTTTTTGGCGATCTGATGCAAGCTGTAGAGTCAACGCTGCGCGCCGCAGATAAACATGTCATTATTTCGGTAGGACGAAATTGCCTAGAAACAGAGAAAGATGCGGTAGAGTTTCTTATTAGCCGTAACTGCGATGCACTCATCATGCATGCAGAAGCATTATCCGATGAGTATTTATTGGAGTTAAACCAGTCGAAACTTCCCGTTGCTTTGGTTAACAGACAGGTGGAAGGGCTACCTGAGGCATGCACTAGCCTCGATAATGAAAAGGGTGGATATCTGGCTACTCGCCACTTACTCGAGCTAGGCCATAAAGACATTGCATATATTTCTGGACCGACTGACAAGTGTGACGCGAGCTTGCGCTTGGAAGGACATAAACGCGCATTGTCGGAAGCAGGGTTGCCCATAAACCCACAGTTGATATTTAACGGCGACTATTCTGAAGAAGACGGGAAGATTGGCTTGTTAGAGCTCATGGCGCGCGATATGCCTTTCACGGCTTTAGTGTGCGCCAACGATTGGATGGCATCGGGTGCGATAAGCTGCGCGAGAGATTTAGGAATGAGCCTTCCCCACGACTTGTCTGTAGTCGGTTTCGATGACGTGGTATTTGCCCACCATGTTTTTCCTCGTCTTACCACGGTCAGTAACCCAATTGCGGAAATGGCTGAAATGTCAGCCAAGTACATACTTAATAAAGTATATGGTCAGGCTAATGACGTTCAGCTGTACTTCGAACCTTCCTTGGTTGTTCGGGAATCTACGGTAAAACATGAAGGATGAAGCCAAGCCGGTAAGTCGAAAACCGACTTTCATCTAAACTCTTAATTAAAACTTTCAATTAAGTGCCTTTCGCTCCCAATAGCGCACTTTGCTATCCACCTTAATGATGATACGACCCACAATAGACGCGAAGGCCAGTCTTACAAGTATTTAAGCCAAGGGGCGTGGTGCTTTGATTTATAGGCGCTAAACCATTTAACAGGGAAATAAAGCACTAAACTAAGGCCAGCAGCTATTAACCATATTTGATAAATATGGTCTACACCCACGTATTTTCCTTTATTTGTCCCCCAAATAAAGAATGCAATACCGTACATCACCAACAATACGTACAAATGCAGGATGTAGAAAAACATCGGAACCGAACCAAAGGTGTCAAGAAATGCAAACTGCGTTTCCTTAACGCGCTCGAAAGCAAACAACAATAGAAACATGCCGGCCAGCGTAAAGAGCAAAAATGCTAAAGACGGGGGGTACTTAGTCAAGTTAAGTAATGACATCAACGTAGTGATGGCACTTTGTTGTAGCTCCCAAGGCAAGGTCTCACCATAAATATTTAAACCGCGAAGTAGGAAAAATAGGCTGAGCGACACTGCAAATAAACCGAGCAACCACCGACCGCGTCGCGCTTTATCAAGCTGTTGACTGTAAAGGGGCCCACATGCATAACCGAGCAGTATTACCCCTATCCAAGGAAGCACGGGATAACTCACTTTAATGTTTAGGGCGGCTGACTGAAGTATATATCCTCTATCGTGCAGCATTGTCCAAAGCGTATAGCCTGTTTCATGTGGAACATAGCTAATTGGCGTTAGTGCATTATGTCCAAAGACAATTAAGAGGCCTAAAATGAGCAACAGAGTTCTTGGAAGATAACTCAATACAGCCAGAGCAATCATGCTGATACCTATGGCCCACATCACCTGAAGATAAAGCGTTTGGAAACTCGCCCCCCAGCTAAATGTAATAAATGTGACCTCTAAGAACAGAATAAACAATCCACGCTTAATTAAGAACTCTCTGACATTGCGTGTCGGCTTGGCCTTATTCGCTGAGTCCATTGGATTGGCATAGAGCCATGCAGACAGCCCCGTCAAAAACACAAATGTGGGTGCACAGTAATGGGCGGCTAATCGTGTGAAAAATAGAGAAGGTGACGTGGTATCGATATCCATAGGATCAGATACCTGCAAATGCAGAAAAAAGCGCTCTCGCACGTGATCGATAAGCATAATCAGCATGACCAAGCCACGCATCATATCGATGCTTCGAATACGGTTTCGTTGAATACTAGAAGACATTTTAGCCATTACATCAAGGAGGAAATATTTGCTATCAACACAACTTCGTTCAGAATTTAGCGGTGGTTTTAGCCACTTACAGCATCGATAGTTAAACGATTAACCCAATGCTATAACATTGCAGTAAAAAGTAGCAATTATTTGCTTCGAATATACTAATGATGCGTTCAACAGCATAATAAGAAATACTAGAAGAAAAACGGAGTCACTATGAAATATCTATTGTTAGGTCTGGTCATGCTTGCTGTTGCGACGACGGCCGTTGCGAACAACGACCGCGACGCAGTGAATCAGACACTTAATGCTCTACATCACAATGCGTCTATTGCAGACTTTGAGCAGTATTTTGGTTTGTATCACGACAGCGCGATCTTTATTGGCACCGACGCATCTGAGGTATGGACCAAAGAAGCGTTTAAGGCGTATGCCAAACCTCACTTTGACAAGGGCAGAGGATGGACATACCACCCGCGAGACAGGCATATCTATTTTTCCCCTAATCACGATGTAGCCTGGTTCGATGAACTGCTCGATAATGAAAGCCTGGGAGAAACACGAGGCACGGGTGTCTTAATAAAAGAGGGAGCAAAGTGGAAAGTCACCCAATACCATTTAACGATCCCTATCCCCAACGCGCTTGCAGATAGCGTTGCTAATCAAATTAAAACCATGCAATAAAAAAAGCCCCGACATAACGGGGCCTTTGTTTCTCTTTGGGTCTTAACTACCTTTAGGTATTAGACTGTGTGAGTGGTTGAATTTCCATCTCTACTCGACGGTTCATCGAGCGGTTTGCTGCACTATTGTTAGGTACTTTAGGTGCGTATTCGCCCATACCTACCGTCGTGATACGCGTCGGGTTAACAGAATAGTTAATTAGTAAATTCTTAACCGCTCCTGCACGACGCTCAGATAAAGACTGATTATACTGCTCAGAACCAGTGTCATCCGTATGGCCTTTGATCATAAGAACGGTTTTTTCGTAATTGTTTACGACTTTGGCAACGTCTTGAAGAACCGGATTGAAGTTAGGGCTGATGCTAGAACTGTCAGTAGCAAAGGTAATGTCGCCCGGCATGATCAATCGCAGATTATCGCCTTCTCGCACAACTTGAACGCCAGTATCAGAAAGCTCATTTCGAAGCTCTTCTTCCTGTTTGTCCATGTAGTTACCTATCGCACCACCTGCGATTGCACCTACCGCAGCGCCCCATGCATAACGACTTTTGTCGTTATCACCTGTCGCTTTACCCAGCAATGCGCCTACTACCGCACCAATAGCGGCACCTTTTTGCGTATTATTCGGATCGGTTGCGCAACCTGCTACCGTTAGTGACGCAGCAATCAAACTTACAGCAAGAGTCTTTTTCATAACTTCCTCTTATTTCAATTAAAAGCTTAATATTGATGAGTTGCATTTATCCATTGCCACTCTCAATAAGCTCAGTGTTAGTTTTGCATTAAACAACTACTGTGATAGCAATTAGCGTTCCACTGGCAAATATTCTGTATATAAGCAACAACGAGTATCTGAGCGCCACGAGTTCGCTTCCTGCTTAACTTTTCCTAAAGATCAGCACTCAAAGGCACTACAGCACTTCATGTTTAGAGGATTGTAGGACATCAAACCTGAACGTTAGCTAAATGAACGTTGGAATAAAGAAGAAAAAATGCGTTGGTACACAGTGTAAATACTACACTGTGTTGCTAAAAAGTAACGTTTTAGCCTATTGAAACTGAACGCTCAAAGAATGCGTTCACATCAATCTTATAGTCAGACGCTATGACGGCTTTGTTGATACTGATTGTTTTATCCGATGATAGGTCAACATCTTTCGGCGTTAGATAGTGGTTACTGCGAACCGAATAAAAAACCTTTACGAGTGGCGTAAGCGGGGAGTCTCTCTGTTCAAGCACCATCGCTAATTTATCATTTGATAATAGAACGAGGCTTCCTACGGGATAAACGCCCAGACACTTTATAAACTGTTGAACGAGCGACTGGTCAAGACGCGTTGGCGCATCACTCATCAAAATAGAGAATGCCTTTTGGCTAGACATACCGGCCTTATACACCCGGTCCGCGGTGAGTGCATCGTACATATCGGCAATGGCAAGCATTCGGCCTGCTTGACTAATATCCTCACCTTTGATCCCAGCAGGGTAGCCTAACCCGTCCAATCGCTCATGATGCTCACTAATCGCTTGAATCAGTGGCTGCGCAATTTCCGTACTTTTTAAATAGTCGACCCCGTGCTTTACATGACCTTTCATAATCTCCATTTCGCTGTCTGTGAGGCGGCCTGGCTTATGAAGAATTTCATCTGGAATTTTGATTTTGCCCAAGTCATGTAGAAAGCCAGCATAGGAAAGGTCTTGCACCTCTTCTTCAGACATCCCTAAATACTTGCCAAAATTGGCGAGTAAAATAGCGACGTTCAGAGAATGCTCTAGTAAATAGTCGTCTTTTTCTCGAATTTTAGTTAGACAAAGCAACGCATCGGGGTTTCTATCTACCGACTCGACTAACTTATTTGAAAATGCTTTGGGAATACTCGCATCAAAAGGCGTCTCTTTTTGTACATTGGCAAGTAACAACTTTTGAATTGCCTTTCCTTGCTCGTGAAGCTTTTCGGCTCTTACCAGCTCATTTTCTAGTGATACTTTTTTTGATTTTACCGGCTGATCAGAAGGCGAGTTTTGGTGCTTTTCCACAGTGGCCGATGAGCTAGGTTGCTCAACGTTAAACGCCTTATCTGTATCAATGGCGAGGGTTTTCACACCTCGCTTTCTAAGTGTTTTAACCACGTCATCAGACGTAACGCGGCCTTGGCTCGTAACCCTCAACGCACCTTTTTGCTCTAAAATTTGATGAACAAACATGCCTGGCACTAACTGATCAATAGTAATCTTTTTTATCATCTTATATGCACTGCACTATATTAATCGCCATATATTTGCTAACTGCTTTCATATAAAAAGTGAAAGCTCAGTACTCTAACTCTACTAGTATAGTGTGTAAATCTGGCTTCCAACCAAACTTCGTCATATTCACTCGGTAGTTTTTAACGACCACACCTTCCTCTGCTAATCGCTCTCGCTGCTCATCCGCTTTATCAGAGCCAGCAGGAAAAGCAATTTTACCGTCAGCACGTAGTACGCGATGCCAGTGGCAGTCAGCATTTATCTCTCTTAAACACTTTCCCATCATTCTAGCTCTGCCGGGTAATCCACACAGGTCAGCGAGCAAGGCGTAACTTATTACCTGTCCCTCTGGCACTAAAGAAAGCGTTTTCTCTACTCGAGATTGTACTGCTTCATTCGGCATGTTGTATATTATCCTATCTATTAAGTTACTTAGTTAATAAGTGCGATAAACGTTCAAAAGAGAATAAAGAAATTCAGTTATGCGCCTTTATTGTGAACACTGTGGATATCCTCAAAAAACCTGTATTTGCTCTCACATTAACACAGTAGATACATCGTTAGAGATTGTGATAATTCAACACGAAAAAGAAGCACTTCACGCCAAGAATACGGCGCGCTTAGTTTCATTGTGTATTCCTTCGACGCGAATCATACTTGCTAATGATGTCGTCGCTATGCAATCCCTATCCGAACACTGCTCACGTCGACATTCAGTGCTTGTTTACCCAAGTGAATGCAGTACACCGATAGAAAATGTCGATGCCGTTGCACGTTCTGAGATCACAACGCTAATTCTAATAGATGGAAGTTGGAAACAAGCATTTGGTCTAGTTAAACAGAACCCATGGTTAACAAAGTTACCAGCGTTTCACTTCATTTCTTCACCCACTTCTAACTATGCTATTCGTCATACGACATTAAGCAATGCCCTCTCTACGCTAGAAGCAACAGCTTATGCACTACAGTGCTTAGATCAAATCGACGTTTCTGGGCTTTACAGAGCGCAGACAGCCTTACAAGATAAGTGGCAAGGCCCTATGTCACATAGAAGGTATTTGTAGCGTAGAACTTCGTTTAGCGCACATTACGCGTTCATGGGAATGAAGCCCTTTTGATCTTTGACTAAACTTATCCAATTTCGAATGGCAGGATAGGCGGAAAGGTCAAACCCGCCCTCGTGGGCAACGTGGGTATACGCAAACAATGAAATATCCGCAAGAGTTAACGTGTCACCTAGCAAAAACGGGGTAGTTTTAAGTTGATGCTCCATGACAGCTAGTGCTCGATATCCACCCGCTTGTTTAGATTCGTACTCCGCTTTCCTGTCCTCGGGTAGCCCTAAATAAACATTGATGTAGCGAGCAACGGCGATATAAGGCTCGTGACTGTATTGTTCGAAAAACTGCCACTGTAAAAGTTGCGAAAAACTATAGGGAGAAGAGGGGATTAAAGGAGTGTTAGATGCCAGGTAGTGCATGATGGCATTGGATTCTGACAACACCCTGCCGTCGTCTAGTTCAAGCAACGGAATTTTCCCATTAGGGGTCTTTTCTAGGAAAGAAGGAGCGCGTGTTTCTCCTTTCATAATGTCCACATCAATCCATTCGCAGGTTTTACCTAACAAAGAAAGAAGCAGTTGGAGTTTGTAACAGTTTCCTGAACGCGTGTCGCCGTATATTCGCATAATGATATCTCTATGACCTAAGAAGATTTACCATACCAACGCAATGTGAATACGACAATTATTAATAGCTGTTAGGGTGCGAGAAGGGGTTAAGCGTGCCTTGTCTAAATACCACATAGACCGCTGCGAAAAGATAAGGCAAAGAACAACAGACCCGAATAGACTAATGATAGCGAGGGAGTTGAATTAACCATTCAACAATGAACAATAGAACCCAAGAAATCGGTATTAACGCAATACATGCAGCCACTCTAGCCTTATCTCTTGGGGCAAAAACCCGCGCCCCCATTTTTAAGACTCGTTCTTTTTCGCTTTCTAGTTGCTCAATTGACGCAGCTGTAGAGAATTCTTCGTGCTTTGCACATCGTTTAATACCGTCTTCTATGTTTTCCTCAAGGTGCAGAACAGCAGCTTTCTGCTCTTTCTCAAGCATACTTTTAAGCTTTATTACCGGCCAAAATAGATAAACGCTCACTATGCCCGTGAAGAACGTGACTACTAGTACATCAATGGAAGGAATGTCTTTTTTCAACCAAAAGATAGGAAAAATGGCCAGTGCCCCCATCGCAAATATGCTGTTGGTTGTTCCTAATTTTAAAATCGTCATGATGGACTTAAGTCGGTCAATATTCCCACCGGCTTGGGGCAAAACTTTAGAAGTTAGGTACTTAATGTTGGAGGAGATCTGAAACAAAAATAAAATGGCCAAGAACCAAAAGGGGACGGCTGTGGCCGTTAAGAATAAAACGTGTATTTCTTGTTTTACCGTGATCAATCCTTCGAATATGCAGTACACAATCGTGATCATAATAGAAATGATGATTGCATTAAAAATATGGTGTCTAAATTCAATGGCGAGTTCTCGCCTATGCGCCGAAAACTGACTAAGCTGATTGGTTTTTACAAGCAAAGAAATAAGGGTGCTAGCCACGTTTTGATGCATTAAACGAAGCGCAAACCAAAAGTATCCTGTAATAAGCGACATACCAATAGCAGAGTTGAAGTCGCGCTGTGCACGTACATTTCCCACTTCAGGCCAATCTAACGCACCCGTAAAATAATGCACTGAAAGTAAAATCAGTGTTGTTAGCAGAGGAAAAAATCCAATAGAGGCACCTTTGTGCATGTTGGAATACGGGTTAAGCTTCATTTCTATAATTCGTTACAGGCAAAGGTGGCACTAGAATTAGCGCCGATTACGTTTTAATTTAAATCGGTTAAAACGCTCTAACGATAAGCTTTGTGTAGTGCGATAGCAATAAAAATAAACGTAAGAGAATGTGAACGACCACTTTTCGTTCGGCAATAAAAAACCCGCCATTTGGCGGGTTTTTTCAAAGCTGTGCTTTTTACTTGCGTAACTTCTGAATAAGACGAAGTTGAGCAATAGCTTCTGCAAGCTCGTGAGCTGCTTCAGCGTAGTTAAAGTCAGCGCCTGGGTTGGCGATGTGCTCTTCTGCACGTCGTTTGGCTTCTTCTGCTGCCTGCTCGTCAAGATCTTCAGCTCGAACCGCGGTATCAGCCAGTACGGTAACATTGCCAGGTTGTACTTCTAGTACACCACCTGCAACATAGATTACTTCTTCTTCACCGTGCTGTTTAACCAAACGCACCATACCAGGTTTAATAGCAGAGATAAGTGGCGCGTGCCCTGGGTGAATACCCAGCTCACCTTCGCTACCTGTCACCTGAATCGCTTCAACGCGACCTGAGAAAATCGCTTTCTCCGCGCTTACTACGTCCAAATGTACTGTCATTGCCATGTGAACCTCCTGATTAGGTACGTTAGCATGATGCTAGGCTAGCAACTGCTAGCCCTGTCATTATGCTTTCTTGGCTTTCTCTAGCGCTTCTTCGATAGAACCAACCATGTAGAAGGCCTGCTCTGGAAGGTGATCGTATTCACCGTCTAGAATGCCTTTAAAGCCACTGATTGTGTCTTTTAGCGATACATATTTACCAGGTGCACCAGTAAATACTTCTGCTACG
The DNA here is from genome assembly GCF_014349115.1 of Alteromonas sp. BZK5. Taxonomy (NCBI): domain Bacteria; kingdom Pseudomonadati; phylum Pseudomonadota; class Gammaproteobacteria; order Alteromonadales; family Alteromonadaceae; genus Alteromonas; species Alteromonas sp. BZK5. Next base: position 20,750 of record NZ_JACSOE010000024.1, read on the forward strand.
AAGAACGGCTGAGATAGGAAACGCTGAATTTTACGAGCACGTGATACCACTTGCTTGTCTTCTTCAGATAGTTCGTCCATACCTAGGATCGCGATGATGTCTTTCAGCTCTTTATAGCGCTGAAGAACAGTCTGTACGCCACGTGCTACGTCATAGTGCTCTTGACCAATTACTAGCGGGTCTAGCTGACGAGACGTTGAATCTAGTGGGTCTACCGCAGGGTAGATACCTAGAGACGCGATATCACGAGAAAGTACTACCGTTGCATCCAAGTGAGCAAAGGTTGTCGCTGGAGATGGATCAGTCAAGTCATCCGCAGGTACGTATACCGCTTGGATTGAAGTGATTGAACCTGTCTTCGTTGACGTAATACGTTCCTGAAGTACACCCATCTCTTCTGCAAGAGTAGGCTGGTAACCTACCGCAGATGGCATACGACCTAGAAGTGCTGATACCTCAGTACCTGCTAGGGTATAACGATAGATGTTATCTACGAAGAATAGAACGTCACGGCCTTCGTCACGGAACTTCTCAGCCATTGTTAGACCGGTAAGTGCAACACGTAGACGGTTACCCGGTGGCTCGTTCATCTGACCGTATACAAGCGATACTTTATCAAGTACGTTTGATTCGTTCATTTCGTGATAGAAGTCGTTACCCTCACGTGTACGCTCACCAACACCAGCGAATACTGAGAAACCGCTGTGCTCGATTGCGATGTTACGGATAAGCTCCATCATGTTTACGGTTTTACCTACACCCGCACCACCGAATAGACCAACTTTACCACCCTTAGCGAATGGACAAACCAAGTCGATTACTTTGATACCAGTTTCTAGTAGTTCTACCGAGCTAGACTGATCTTCGTAGCTAGGCGCTTCACGGTGAATAGACATACGCTCTTCTTCACCAATTGGGCCAGCTTCGTCGATTGGGTTACCCAATACGTCCATGATACGACCAAGTGTCTTCGTACCAACTGGAACCATGATTGGGTTACCGGTATTTTCTACTGCAAGACCACGTTTTAGTCCATCAGTAGTACCTAGTGCGATGCCACGAACAACACCACCACCTAATTGCTGTTGCACTTCCAGGGTTAGACCTGACAAGTCACCTTCGGTAACTTGTAGTGCGTCATAAACTCTTGGTACCGCATCTTGTGGAAATTCAATATCCACAACGGCGCCAATGATTTGGACGACCTTACCTTGACTCATAATTTGTCCTCGTTATCTCTTTTAAACCTTTGCCTACACCGCTGCGGCACCGCTCACAATCTCACTGATTTCTTGTGTGATTGCAGCCTGACGCGCTTTGTTATATACCAGTTGTAACTCATCAATGAGGTTACCGGCGTTGTCGGTTGCTGCCTTCATGGCAACCATTCGCGCAGCTTGTTCTGACGCCGCGTTTTCTACAACACCCTGATACACCTGAGACTCAATGTAACGAACCATTAGTGCTTCCAAAATTTCTTTTGGATCTGGCTCGTAGATGTAGTCCCAACGATGTTGATATTCTTCGTCTTCTGACTTTGGCAAAGGCAATAACTGATTGATCACAGGTTTCTGTGTCATGGTGTTAACGAAGTCATTGAATACCAAGAATACTCGGTCAATTTGTCCTTCGTCGTACGCTTTAAGCATAACGCGTACAACACCCACTACATCGCTCACAGACGGCTTGTCACCTAAACCAGATTCAGCAGCAAGCAACTTGCCACCAAAGCGGTTGAAGAAACTGCACGCCTTAGAACCTAATGCAGCAAAATCCACTTCTACACCCTGTTCACGCCATTTTTTGACGTCTTGAGTGACGAGCTTAAATTCATTGGTGTTCAAGCCACCACATAAGCCTCGGTCAGTGGAAATCACAATGTAACCGACGCGCTTGACTTCACGCTCTTCCAAATAAGGATGGCGATATTCAAGGTTACCGTTTGCAATGTGACCAATCACTTTAAGCATATTTTGTGCATATGGACGGCCAGAAGCCATGCGTTCCTGCGCCTTTTTCATTTTAGACGCAGCAACCATTTCCATCGCACTGGTAATCTTCTGAGTATTTTTGATACTCCCAATCTTACCTTTTATTTCTTTACCGCTGGCCATGACTATCTCTCCGATTACTCAACGAATTGCGCTGGTGGTTAAACACCAGCACCATTGATTACCAAGTTTGTGTCGCTTTAAAGTTTGTTAAAGCGTCGTTCAACTTAGAGGCAATCTCGTCGTTGTAGTTACCTGATTCGTTGATAGTCTTCATAAGGTCAGCGTGTTCGCTGTTCATGTAAGAGTGAAGAGCGGCTTCAAAATCTAGGATTTTGTTAAGCTCGATACCCTTAAGGAAACCTTTTTCTACCGCGAACAGAGATACACCCATATCAGCAATTGAAAGTGGTGCGTACTGCTTCTGCTTCATTAGCTCAGTTACGCGCTCACCGTGCTCAAGTTGCTCACGAGTTGCATCATCAAGGTCAGAAGCAAACTGCGAGAACGCCGCAAGTTCACGATACTGAGCTAGGGCTAGACGGATACCGCCACCCAACTTCTTGATGATTTTAGTCTGTGCAGCACCACCAACACGAGATACCGAGATACCAGCGTTAACCGCTGGACGGATACCTGCGTTAAACAAGTCAGTTTCTAGGAAGATCTGACCGTCGGTAATTGAGATTACGTTAGTTGGTACGAATGCAGATACGTCACCAGCTTGCGTTTCGATAATTGGAAGCGCAGTCAATGAACCTGTCTTACCTTTCACTTCGCCGTTTGTGTAACGCTCAACGTATTGTTCGTTTACACGTGCAGCACGTTCTAGTAGACGTGAGTGAAGGTAGAATACGTCACCTGGGTAAGCTTCACGGCCTGGTGGACGCTTAAGTAGTAGTGAGATTTGACGGTAAGCAACAGCTTGCTTAGACAAATCATCATATACGATTAGCGCGTCTTCACCGCGGTCACGGAAGAATTCACCCATAGTACAACCAGAGTAAGGCGCTAGGTATTGAAGCGCTGCAGACTCAGATGCAGATGCTGCAACCACGATAGTGTGGTCAAGTGCACCGTGCTCTTCTAGTTTACGTACTACGTTAGCGATAGTAGATGCTTTCTGACCAACCGCTACATACACACATTTAATGCCTGTACCTTTTTGGTTGATGATAGCGTCAACAGCCATTGCTGTTTTACCACACTGACGGTCACCGATGATAAGCTCACGCTGACCACGACCTACTGGGATCATGGCGTCAACAGACTTATAACCAGTTTGTACTGGCTGGTCTACCGATTGACGCTCGATTACGCCAGGTGCAATTTTTTCAACTGGTTCGAAACCAGCTGCATCGATTGCGCCTTTACCATCGATAGGCTCACCTAGTGTGTTTACAACACGACCTAGTAGTGCGTTACCTACTGGTACTTCAAGAATACGACCAGTAGATTGTACTTTATCGCCTTCTTTAAGGTCCGCATAAGGACCCATAACAACTGCACCTACAGAGTCTCGCTCAAGGTTTAGTGCAATTGCGTAACGGCTTCCAGGAAGCTCGATCATTTCACCTTGCATTACATCTGCAAGGCCATGAATGCGGATAATACCGTCAGTTACTGCGACGATAGTACCTTCATTACGTGCTTCACTGCTTACATTGAACTGTTCAATTCTTTTCTTGATCAGTTCAGCAATTTCAGTGGAATTAAGTTGCATGCTCTTATCCCCGTTATGCTTGCAACGCGTCTGCTAGACGGTTCAATTTCGACTTTACGGAACCATCAATAACTGTATCGCCGGCATTAATTACCATTCCAGCGATCAGGGCAGGGTCCACGTTACAATTAAGCTTCACTTTACGTGCCAAACGTTTTTCCAAAGATGCAACCAACTCATTTTGTTGTGCATCGGTCAGCGTAGTTGCTGAGGTTACGTCCACTTCTATTTCTTTGTCGTAATCTGCTTTAAATGCATCAAACAAAGTAGAAATTTCAGGCAACGCGGCTAAACGTTTATTTTCAGCCAAAACCTTAACTAGGTTTTGGCCGTGTTCGTCGAGTTGCTCACCACAAACATTGTTAAAAATGTCGGCAAGCGTGTCAGCGGCAACCGCACCAGACAAAAGCTGGTGCATGTCATCGTTCGCTGCTACAGCGCCTGCAAAGGCTAACATTTCTTGCCATTTTGCAACGGCGTCTTTCTCGACAGCAAAATCGAAAGCAGCTTTAGCATAAGGACGAGCAACGGTTGTCAATTCAGACATGGCTCATCTCCCTATTAAAGCTCAGCGACAAGTTTTTCAACAATGTCGTTTTGTGCGTTTGCATCGATTTCACGTTGTAAGATTTGCTGTGCGCCAGCTACTGCAAGTGCAGAAACCTGCTTGCGCAAATCTTCTTTGGCACGATTGCGTTCAGCTTCAATCTCGGCATAACCAGAAGCGATAATTTTTTCGCGTTCCGCGTGGCCTTTTTGCGTTTCTTCGTCAACCAATTGGTTGGCACGCTTTTTAGCCTGCTCGATAATTTCAGCTGCTTGCGCTTTCGCATCTTTCAATTGCTCAGTAGCTTTCGCTTGAGCAAGCTCTAGGTCTTTCTCTGCACGCTCAGAAGCTTCAAGCCCATCGGCAATTTTCTTCTGACGTTCTTCAATCGCTGCCATTAGTGGAGGCCATACATATTTCATGCAGAACACCACGAACACAGCGAAGGCGATTAATTGACCAATAAAAGTGGCGTTAAAATTCACAATCGCCCCTCCTCTTAAAGTTCGCTAAAAAAGTGTTTAGTAGAATTAGGCACCAACAGCGAACAATAGGTATAGAGCGATACCAACACCGATCATCGCGATGGCGTCGATAAGACCCGCTACGATGAACATCTTAACTTGTAGTTGAGGTGCTAGTTCAGGTTGACGAGCAGCAGATTCAAGGAATTTACCACCTAGTAGACCGAAACCAATAGCGGTACCTAGGGCACCAAGACCAATCAGTAGTGCAACAGCGATGTATAACATTTACGTCTCCGATTTAAGTTAAATTTAAAGTTAATGTTTAAAAGTCAAACTCTGTAAAAACAGTGTCGATTAAAAATCAAAACCGACACCCGTTAATGCTTAGTGGTCTTCACACGCCAGGCTTAAGTACACGATGGTAAGCATCATGAAAATAAACGCTTGAAGCGGAAGTACCAGAATATGGAACACAGCCCACATGAAGTGCAGTGGAAGCTGGAAATAACCAATTGTAGCAATCAAAATGAAGATTAGCTCACTGGCATACAAGTTACCGAACAAACGCAGTGCTAGTGAAAGCGGACGCGCAAGCAAAGTAACGGTTTCAAGAATAAAGTTCACCGGAATAAAGATAGGGTGACCGAAAGGCTGCATAGTAAGTTCTTTCGCAAAACCACCGATGCCTTTCATCTTGATTGAGTAGAAAAGAATAAGAATAAACACGCCTGAAGCCAGTGCGAACGTCAAGTTAAGGTCAGTGGTTGGAACTGCCTTATTGTAAACGTCGTGTGGATCCATGCCAAAAGCCGCTTGGCCGATAAGACCAGACACCCATGGAATTAGATCAACTGGAACCAAATCCATAAGGTTCATTAGCAATACCCATACAAAGATAGTCAGTGCTAATGGCGCGATAAGTGCGCTCTTACCGTGGAAGGTGCTTTTAACGTTGTCGTCAACAAACTCAACAACTAGCTCAACAAACGCCTGCATTTTGCCAGGTACGCCGGTTGTCGCTTTTGAAGCAACGCTTCTAAAGATGATTAGGAAAAGAAGACCAAGACCGATAGACCATGCCAGTGTATCAACATGCCATGCCCAAAAACCGGCGTCAGAACACGCTTTGTTAAAAGCAATTCCGTTGTCAGTTGAGCACATGGTGGCATTGGTCAAGTGGTGCTTGATGTATTCTGAGGTAGTGTATTCAGATGCCATTGTTTAACCCAAGTTGTAAAGTGTAAAAATTTGGTGACTGGTTCTTTTGTCTCAATCGGTCGAATACGTTGTTTTCGTTATCGCAACGCCTCGCGCTGTCTTTATTCTTTCGTACCGTAATGAAACATGGCTAGCCCGTGGCTAGCGGTTGTAATCACAAATGCCATGAAAATCTCTAATGGCGCGGCGTTTAAGCCTTTAAAAGCAATTACAAATAAAATGATTGTCAGTGCCAGCTTCAATTTTGAGCCTTGGCTAAAACTCCGTGCAACAAGGTCGTTTTTACTGGCACCTGCGTAACGAAACGCGAAAGCCATAAAAACACTGTTCGGCAGAATGCTGATTAAAGCGCCTGCCGCTGCCGACATGGCGGAATGACTTCCTCCTGCGGCGCCTGCGAAAGCGGTAACGACTAGGGCCGTGACAGCCTGAAAAAGTAGCCCTTTCTTGGCGAGGTCTAACCCGCGTTTTGCTAACTTGTTCGTCACTTTTACTCGCAGCTTGTTCACGTCTTACAAAAAGCGTCAGAAGTATACTGTTTTACCGACAATTTTCAACAGTACAACGCTTTTTGAAAGTTATTCTGAAAATTTTCTATTGCTATAACCGGAAAGGAGAGTGTCCGGCGTTTGCACCGAACAGCGTATCAATTGCGGGTAGGCAAAGGGAGCTTCTCTAGTAATTTTATTTTAAGCTATTGAATTTTAGAGATAATTCCATCTAATTGTTCAAGGTCGCTAAAGCTAATTGTCAGCTTGCCTTTGCCTTTCGCATTGTGGTCAATACTCACAGGAGTGCCTAAATTTTCTGAAAGTCGTGTCATAAGGTTTTGCACATCGGGATCAACTTTCTTCTCAGGCTTAGGTTTAGCTGGCTCCAAAAGCTTTTTAACAAGCTTTTCTGTATCGCGCACGGTAAGACCTTTGCCCGATACTACTTGCGCAGTTTCCGACTGGGTATCACCTTCTAGCGCTAACAGCGCTCTAGCATGACCCATTTCAATATCGCCATGCTCGACTAACAGTTTCACGTCGTCGTTCAAATTATTCAGACGAAGTAAATTTGTCACTGTGGTGCGTGATTTGCCCACCGCTTCAGCAACTTCTTGATGGGTAAGCGCGAACTCATTCATTAAACGGTCGAGGGCTTGCGCCTCTTCCATGGCATTTAAATCTTCACGCTGAATATTTTCGATAAGCGCAATGGCCACTGCCGCTTCATCAGGCACGTTCTTAACCAAACAAGGTACTTCGTCTAGCTGTGCCAGTTGTGAAGCTCGCCAGCGACGTTCACCGGCAATGATTTCATAGCGGTGCTCGTCGACTTTTCTCACTACGATAGGCTGAATAATACCTTGCGCACGAATGGACGATGCCAATTCTTCTAATGCCTCAGGTGACATGTCTTTACGAGGCTGATACTTGCCCGGCACTAAGTATTCAATAGGGAGTTTACTCAACTCACCGTTGGTTGAATTTACCTCGGCGGCATCTTGTTCTTTTTGAGCAGATGATTGGCTGGTTGCGAGTAGCGCATCTAAACCGCGGCCAAGGCCTCTTTTACGTGCTGACATAGTGTCCTCTATGGCATGTGCTGATAGTGTTCAGCTTATTGTCGTTTAACTTGCTTTTGCCTGTGCAGGCGTTGTTTTGTCCCTACGACGCAGTATTTCACCCGCCAGTGCCAAGTAGGCTTTAGCGCCTGTCGATGACTTATCATAGTACATCGCTGGCGTACCGAAGCTTGGTGCTTCAGCTAGACGAACATTGCGCGGAATAACCGTACGATAAACCTGTTCACCAAAATGGCGCTTCAACTGTTCTGAAACGTCGTTAGCAAGGCGATTGCGCGGGTCGTACATAGTACGCAATACGCCTTCAATCTTCAATTCTGGATTCACTACGGATGCCAATTTTTGAATGGTATCCATAAGGGCAGTGAGGCCTTCTAGTGCGTAATATTCACACTGCATAGGCACCATTACCGAATCGGCAGCCGCCAGGGCGTTCACAGTTAACTGGTTTAGCGAAGGCGGGCAGTCGATAAAGACAAAATCGTAGTAATCCATAACGGGCTTCAGCGCGTTGCGAAGCCTTACTTCACGGGCAAACATTTCCATCAGCTTAATTTCTGCCGCGGTTACGTCACCGTTCGCCGCGATGAGGTCATACTTGCCGCTTGTCGCTTTAACGATAACATCGTTAATTGGCTTTTCTTCAATCAACAATTCAAATGCCGTAGATTCAACGTCGTATTTATCAACGCCGCTTCCCATGGTCGCATTACCTTGTGGATCGAGATCAATGAGCAACACCTTACGCTTGGTTGCTGCCATTGACGCTGCCACGTTAACTGCGGTGGTTGTCTTTCCAACACCACCTTTTTGATTCGCGATCGCGATTACCTTAGCCACGTTAGATCCTGTTCTCGTCTATTTCTATTTTTCGGCTATTTCTTTTTTAGCCAAACCAGATGTCGTTCGCCTACCAAATTTGGCACAGTGAGGTTTTCCGTTTTGCTCACATGGAAGTGATCACTCACTTCGTCTATCTCATCTTGTGGAAACTGACCTTTAAGCGCCAAAAATTGACCTTCTGAATCTACCAGATGCTGACACCAGTGCAACATATCTTTTAGCGAAGCGAAAGCTCGGCTTAGCACAATATCGTAAGGCGTATCGCCATTGTGCTCTTCAACGCGGCTTTGCACAGGAGTTACGTTAGTTAATCCAAGCGTGTGCACACATTGGGTCATAAACCGTACACGCTTGCCCAATGAGTCAAGCAATGTGAATGATTTATCTGGAAACGCGATTGCCAACGGCATACCTGGAAGGCCAGGGCCCGTTCCAACATCAATGATATTGTTACCATCAAGAAAGGGCACAATCGCCAGCGAATCTAGAATGTGTTTCACCATCATTTGCTTAGGATCGCGCACAGAAGTCAGGTTGTACGCCTTATTCCATTTGTCCATAAGCAGCACATAGTCAACTAACTGCTGCTGTTGCTTATCACTTAAATCTAGTGAAAGGGCATCGAGTCCAGACACCAAAATGGTGTGCAATTCTTGCTGTATCGTCATCGAAAAATCTGTCTGTTCGCGTTAATGTTTTTTGCTCTACACAGTCCATACCATAAACACGCGTGGCGAATCGTTATTTGCCGCTCATTTACAGCCGTTTGTTACTGCAGCTCTTCATGCTCGATACAAGTGCGCTTGAAGAAGGCACATAAATTAATCAAAGCCGCACAACGAATGTAAATTGGTGCAATGGGACAGTGTGAAAAGCGCCGAGTTTTTCTAGTTTTCGCATAGTTTAGGCAATTATGATTATCATAATACGCGAATAAATTGGAAAAACTAAGCGCTGCGAGTAATGTGTTGAGTTAAGCGCGTGTTTTACGCACTGATTTTCTCTTGCTTGCGCAACATGCCGTGTTTTTTAAGGTAAACCAGCAGTAAAGAGATGGCCGCCGGGGTAATGCCCGAAATACGCGATGCTTTACCGATTGTTTCCGGTCTGGCTTCGGTTAACTTGGCTACAACCTCGTTCGACAAGCCGGAAATCTTGCTGAAGTCCATATCAACCGGCAACAGGGTGTTTTCGTGTCGCTGCGTTTTCGCGATTTCATCCATTTGACGGGCAATGTAGCCAGCGTACTTAATTTGAATTTCCACTTGCTCTGCAGCAACCGGATCTTCAAGACCTGGGCCAACACTTTCAATTTCCATTAACTGACCGTAAGTCATTTCAGGTCGACGGATCAGTTCTTCAAGAGAATGTTCACGACTCACAGGATTTTTCAGCATGGTATTAAGTTCCGGCGTTGCCGCGTGATCAGGGTGGATCCACTGACCGCGTAGACGCTGCAGCTCACTTTCTACCGCTTCCATCTTGTCGTTAAATTTCGCCCAGCGCGCATCATCAACAAGACCAATCTCTCGGCCCATCGCGGTTAAACGGCTATCGGCATTGTCTTCACGAAGCAGTAGTCTGTATTCTGCACGGCTAGTGAACATGCGGTACGGCTCTTTCGTACCCATGGTGGCTAAGTCGTCGATAAGTACGCCCATGTATGCTTGGTCGCGGCGTAAAATCATCGGGTCTTTTTCTTGAACTTGTAGCGCTGCGTTTGCGCCTGCTACTAACCCTTGCGCACCCGCTTCTTCATAGCCAGTGGTACCGTTAATTTGGCCAGCAAAGAACAAACCTCGAATAAACTTCGTTTCCAGTGTTTGTTTCAGATCGCGTGGATCAAAGAAATCATATTCAATCGCATAGCCCGGGCGAACAATGTGCGCATTTTCGAAACCTTTGATCGAGCGGACAAGGTTCATCTGTACGTCAAATGGCAAACTGGTTGAAATACCATTTGGATAAACTTCAATGCTGTTTAAACCTTCTGGCTCAACAAAAATTTGATGCGATGTCTTGTCTGCAAAACGGGTGATCTTATCTTCAATACTTGGGCAATAGCGCGGTCCGATACCTTCGATAACCCCAGTAAACATGGGTGAGCGATCTAATCCCCCGCGAATGATATCGTGGGTTTTTTCGTTAGTGTGGGTGATATAGCACGGGATCTGTGTAGGGTGCATGGTTCTATCACCCATGAACGAAAATACCGGCGTAGGATTGTCACCAGGTTGAGGCTGCATTACAGAAAAATCTAACGAGCGAGCATCAAGTCTTGCTGGTGTCCCAGTTTTTAAACGGTCAACACGAAACGGAAGCGCACGTAGTCTATCTGCAAGTGCGATAGACGGTGGATCGCCGGCACGACCGCCGCGATAGTTTTCAAGGCCAATGTGAATGGTTCCGCCAAGGAAAGTACCCACTGTCAGTACCACTGATTTGGCTTTAAACTTCAAGCCCATTTGCGTAACAACACCGCATACCTGATCGTTTTCAACAATCAGATCGTCAACGCTCTGTTGGAACAAGGTTAGGTTTTCTTGATTTTCAACAATGTCGCGAATAGCGTTTTTGTAAAGCGTACGGTCCGCTTGCGCACGCGTTGCACGAACAGCTGGGCCTTTAGAAGAATTCAATTTTCTAAACTGAATACCACCTTTGTCGATAGCCAGTGCCATTGCACCACCTAACGCATCGATCTCTTTTACAAGATGGCCTTTACCGATCCCACCAATTGCAGGGTTACACGACATCTGGCCTATCGTCTCAATATTGTGAGTGAGCAACAGCGTATTTGCACCCATGCGAGCAGCTGCAAGTGCCGCTTCTGTACCTGCATGTCCACCACCTACAACGATGACATCAAATGCTTCAGCATAAAACATGGTTAAACCTCACTATTAACTTACGATAAGCCGATTAAAAACTAATTTTTCTCACGCAGAGACTGCTGAAAAAAGGGCGCGTATTTTATCTGACTTATTGGATAAAGAAAATGATTAAATTTTCCTCAAAACCTGTTTTTGAAAAGGTGTGATCGAATTATAAGATCTTAAGATCTCTTTTAGATCTGTTTATTTTTACTTTTATTAGGATCATCAAGATCTGTGGGTAACCGATCAAAGCACATAAAGATCATCAAGTTACGCGATCAATAACATTGGGAAACCCCGATCCATAACCCTACCTCAAACTTGTGTATAAATGGCCTTTTTATCCACACCCCGAATCGTTTGAAAAGTTATTCTTTTTTCGATCAAAGCTTATGCACAGTGGTTTGTAGGATCCTATCCACAGGGGTGATCAAGATGTGATCCAACTGGGGATAAAATGTTTGCTATTTATGTATCGCGATCAAAAGATCGTGTAGTTACGTGCGTTATAGCGTGATCTCATTGTGGAGGAGATCTTTTCCAAAAGCTGTGATTAGATCGCCCGATCGCATTTATCAACATCTTCAAAAAATGTGCAGGCTTTTATGAACGACAAGATTATTTTTCCAAAACAGCTCATTTTTCAGGAGAAAAACATAGGAGCTGACCAAAATACAGTCACTTTTATAAGGTAGAAGTGGGTCTGAAAGAATGGTTATTAGTTTAACTGAAGGAGATCGTTGAGTGTATCTATGAATTGAAACCGTATCGTTTTGGTAAAAAGCGGGATCAACAGACTAAGTGATTCGCTATTACTTAGCACAACAGGAACATGCAATAAGGTTTAATGAAGGAAAAGACCAAGCAGAGTAAGGGCAAGGTTTTGAGAGAGATAGGAAACCAGGTGCTATTAGCGCACCTGGTTGGGTTGATAGCGTGGCTGTGAAACAGAGCCTTGCATGTCTTCTTGTTCAATGGTTAAGCCTTCACGGCGGCTTGGGCCTTGGAACCTAACCTTGTAAGTATCGTACTCTTTAATCGACTCAAAACAGTAAGGACCAAGGGCATTTTCAAGTTCGGCTAAATTGTGATTGGTGATCAAAATACAGTTTTTCTTGTTTACTAAGCGCTGTCTTAGCAGGTTACCAAACCAGCTTTGCGCATTCTTCTTTAACACACTTTCGTTTACACACACTTCATCAAGAATAAGCAGATCGACGTCTAGCAGTTCCTGATTGATCTCCCTAAAGCGCTGTCCTGCGTTATCTGAAGCCCCAAAATCAAACGAGAAATTGCGCATTTCAAGCAGTGTAGACAGTTGACGATAAAGCACTGAAATTTCGTATTGCTCTATAAGTTGATGGGCTATGGCACCGGCGATATGTGATTTACCACGACCGTAATCGCCGTAAAACAGCATCATATGCGAGCCGCTTTGACGCCATGCAGGGTCGTCATGGGCAGCAATAAAAGACTGAGCTATCGATACGGCTTCAATCACATCGTCACTGTCTTCAACTAAGTTGGCGAAGGTCCATTTAGGATTCAGATCAGAACGGCCATGAATAGCCTCTACACGCGCTTTTTTACTACGCTGCTGTAGTTGTGATACTTCTTCGTTCGCTTTCGCCTCGTACTGCTTACGCAGCGTTTTATAGTCGATGTATTCACGATTGGGATCGACGTCTTTGTTGAGCGCTCTCGCTAAATTAGCAATTTTGTCGGTTATACGATCCATAACGAATTAACTCTTCTTAGTTGCGGCATACTTTTCCACCAGCTTTCTAGCATTATCATCTGCTTCTATGCCGGCTGCAACTTTCACTTGTTGCGTTCCCACCACCTTTGTTGGGGCGTAGCCTGAAGCGAGACGCTTGCGCTTGATATTGTTGGCAAACTTTTGTGTCCATTGGAATTCGCTAAACACTGAACTTGGTCTTCCTAACCAATAGGCAATGAATTCACCCACCTCGTTGTCATCAAATGTTTTATCGATAATACCAAGTAGCGAGGCCATTTCTTCAAACAACGCCTTGTTGGGTGCCCAATTAGGGGTCATGGCGCTATGACGGACATGTAGTTGGTCGAAGTCTGACTGCGGCTCGCTTAGAAGCGGAAGAAGTAGGGTTTTCCCGTTGATTGTATGCTCAAGATCAAGTTCAAGGGGCAGGGCAACCAAACCCACTTGTTCAAGCTGCTTCACCAAGCTATTGATTTGACGACCGCGTTGGTAAGGCTCGTCTTTGCTGTCGCCGTTTAGCAAATTCAATAATTGCTTATAATCAATAGGTGCCGACGATGTCGTTGCCGAATTTGCACCTGTTCGAAGCCCAAGTAAATACAGTACCCGGCAATCGTTAGAAAGGGGAGATTGCAACGCCGCTAGTTCAGCTTGGGTAAGGTTGCTGTTCATCGCATTTGTTCCACGTAAAAACGCTTGTTAAGCATTGGCCAGCTTTTCGTCAAACCATTCTACGGCGGCATCTTCAGGGATAGGGTGTTCTAGCACATCGATGTATAGCGCGTCGGTAATTAACGTGCCACCTGCGTTTTTAATATGCTTTTCCATTTCTTTTGCGCCGAAACAAAAGGTGTCGTAACTGGTGTCACCTAGCCCAATAACATAGGCATTTACTGCGCTTAAATCCGCGCCCTCTAGCTGTTTTGCGAACGGCTGGATGTTGTCAGGTAATTCGCCAGCACCGTGGGTTGATGTACACACGATCCACGTTGATTCCGTTTTAATCTCATCTAAATTTGGTTCAGCGTGAATAGTGTGGGTGTGCCCGCTCGCATCAAGTTTTTCCGCAATGGCATCTGCCACGTATTCTGCGGCGCCTAACATAGTTCCAACGATGATTTCAAAATGCTTGCTCATTATTAGGTTGCTTCTCTATTTACGATTGTCGTCTTAACGTAAGTACGGCTTATCCGTTACGTTATTCACCATCTTACTTGTAACTTTATTGGTTGCGCTACTTACCAATACAGAACGATGAAAAAATCTTACCAAGTAGATCGTCTGACGTGAATTCACCGGTTATCTCACATAGTGCCTGGTGAGCCAAGCGCAATTCTTCAGCAAGCAACTCACCCGCCATAGCATCATGCAGTTGTTGTTCGCCAGTGCTTACATAACTGTAGGCTTGGTCGAGTGCATCTATGTGTCGTCTACGCGCAATAAATTGACCTTCAGTTGTAGTATCGAAGCCCATGGTTTTGGCCAGATGTGCTTTTAGCGTGTCGACGCCGCTACCTTCTTTGGCTGATAGATTGATAACTGAGATATCACCTTGCTCGGTGGCAACTGTGCTTTGTCCAATATCTAAGGTACTAAGGTCGGCCTTGTTGCGAACTACGGTAACGGGGATGCCTTGTGGCAATCGGGCCATAAATTCTGGCCATATTTCATAAGGGTCGATAACAGCAGTTGCGGTAGAGTCTACAACGAATAATACGTGGTCAGCTTCATTGATAGCTTGCCACGCGCGCTCAATACCAATTTGTTCCACTTTATCTGGGCTTTCTCGAAGCCCTGCTGTGTCGATAATGTGCACCGGCATACCATCAATGTGTATATGCTCTTTAAGCACGTCTCGCGTGGTACCGGCTATATCGGTAACAATGGCGCTATCTCGTCCTGCCAGGGCGTTTAATAAGCTCGATTTACCGGCGTTAGGTCGCCCCGCAATCACCACCTGCATACCTTCGCGCAACAAGGTGCCTTGTTTAGCCTGTTCGCGCACTTTGGTTAAGCTTTGCATAATTGCGCTTAAGTCACCTGATACTTTCCCATCAGATAAGAAATCAATTTCTTCTTCAGGAAAATCGATGGCCGCCTCTACGTACATACGAAGATGCACGATTTGGTCAGATAGCGTTTGAATTTGTGTAGAAAACTCACCCTGTAGCGAGCGCAGCGCACTTTTTGCTGCCTGTTTAGAACTTGCATCAATCAAGTCAGCAATCGCCTCTGCTTGAGCAAGGTCTAACTTATCATTTAAAAAGGCCTGTTCACTGAATTCACCTGGATTGGCAAGCCGGGCATGGCCCGTTGCAAGTACGGCATCAATCAGCATGTCCATGACAACTTGACCGCCATGGCCCTGCAGTTCAAGTACATCTTCACCGGTAAATGAATTAGGCCCTTTAAAAAACAGTGCTATGCCCTGGTCTATTACGCTGTTGTTAGCATCAACAAACGGCGTATAGGTCGCAAAACGTGGTGTTAGTGCGCTTGGTACTAACGCCTCAGCGATGGCTTTAGCCTTAGGACCTGAAACACGTACAATACCTACGCCGCCACGACCGGGCGCTGTCGCTTGTGCGGTAATAGTGTCGGTAGAAAGGGTGAGTGATTCCATAATTAGTCGCGGAAGTTCTTATTGTTGAGATTTGATGATGACATAGTGATTTTCTTTTATTGATCAGCGTGGAAGTAGTATACAAGCGATAGAGGCCGCAACCAACAGAGATGAAGGGGTCTGTCCTTTTACCCCAATTAAATTAGCGGACTTTAAATCTAAAGCAAGTCCCATTCTTAGGGTATATGTATTGCCCTGAACGCCAATGTTTAACGCGTTTACAGTAGACGTAACCGTCTTCGTAATATGAGTCTTTAGATGACATCACAACCTCCTTGGTTGAGCGAGTCTAAGTAACATTGGCAGAAGAGCTCTAGTTGCTTTCCGCGGCACTGGTGGGGGCATTTATTGCGCTGTTTCATAGTTTAAGCCTCAATTCAAATTGATTGAAATTAAACCATGTGGACACTATTATAACGTTGTTGATGCGTGATAGTGGCCGTCATGGCTGGTGTCACAGGAAAGAAAGCTGACGGAGAGTGTCCACCAAAAGGTGTTTACTAGCCGTTGGCTTTTTCCATATTGTGCATATTATAATCAGGCTCATTGTAGGTAAAGCATAAAATTTGGGTTTAACAGATTAGACCAGTCAGTCATTCGTCGCATGCCATGTATTTAAAGCTTTAGCTGGTTTCTTTGTGTTTTTGTATTACAAGACATTGTCTATACTGAGTGGTTATGGCAGCAACATGGAGTATATATGGAAACCCTTAGTACCTTTGCTAAGAGAAAATGCTGTTTAGTAAAAGAACACCCAGATCACGAGAGTCCTACTAGCAAAGATGTTAAAGACTTACTCTATTTGAATAATTGGACGTATGCAGATGCTGCAAAGCTTACAGGTGTTGCTGTAACTGCAAAGGGAAGTAGTCCAACAGTTCAGCGCTGGTGTACAAAAGAATCTTCCAGTGACCATAGAGACATTCCTTACAGTGCATGGCTCGTGTTGCTCACTTATTCTAGCCTAGTCATCTGCAACATGAAGCAAGCCAACAAAATTATCAATGGAAAACTAACAAGCGGTAATTAAGGGTAGGTTAGTCTTACAAATATTAATGTGTAGGCATGTTGTATACACACCTACGATAGCTTTTACAGGTCGTTTAAAAAGCCCTATTGGCTACTTCTACCAATTCGCATTTGCCTGTTTCTGAAGCTGTTACGGGCTCAATCTTATCTGGAAATTCCACTGACTCAGCTACCATAGAAAAGTTCATTGACAAATTGACCCTACTTATAGAGTACTGGTTCGTCATACGAAGACCTGCAATTAGTGTTACGTCTTGATAAGTAATGCTGTCTGCAGTGAAGAAGCCTTTAGCATTGAAGCTATGTCCATTTGAATTAGTGTGGGTCACAGCATTAGTCTCTTCATCGACCTTTGACTGGAACTTTATTTCTCTTCCATCGCCATTGGTATACGAACATTTCAAATACACTGGTTTAGCGAGAACGGGTGATGTAGCTAGTATAGAAGCAACTATGAAGAGGTACTTTTGGCTTAACATAGGTAATAATCCTTTAATATGTGTAGTAGTCCTAACTGGTTACTAACTTATCATTTGCTGGCATTTACTCAAGCTAAAGTAGCGGAGCTAACTGTATTCGTTAGGTATACCCAAACGAGCGTAGTCATTTAATCACTATTTTGTACCTATTTATATTGACTTTTATTTATGGGTACATCACTATCCGCCACCTCTTAGAATCAAACAGGTACAGGAAGTGGCTGATTTAGCATACATTAGGGTTTCTACTACAGACCAAAACACAGACCGTCAGTTGTCAGACACTGGAATCTCTTTCAAGAGGCAATTCATTGACCGCTGTAGTGGTGGTACTACTAACCGTCCAGCATTGAAAGGTCTTAAGGAGTACGCTAGAGAAAGAGATACTATTCATGTACACAGTATTGATAGGCTCGCTAGAAACCTCGTAGACCTCAAGACACTCGTAACCCAATGGAACTCAGAAGGTATTAACGTAAAGTTCCATAGAGAGGGTCTGTGCTTTAATGCTGGTGGGTCTGATGCTATGTCTGACTTAATGCTGAGCATGTTAGGAGCAGTTGCCCAATTTGAACTATCAATGATTCAAGAGAGACGTCAGGAAGGCATAGAGAAAGCCAAGCAAGCTGGTAAGTATCGTGGGCGTCCAGTTAATCAATCCAACCACCAGCGCATTCACACACTGCGCTCAGAAGGTGTATCGCTTCGCAAGATAGCCACTGAAGTAGGTGTGTCATTATCAACAGTACAACGGGCTCTAGCAGCCTCTGAGAAACCTTAAGCATCCATCAATGAGTAAAGCGTTAACACCAAGAAAATGTAGTCAATGTGGTAAGCGTAGAAAACCAGCTAAGCGGTCAAACGGGAGAGCAAGTACCAAGTGTAAGGAGTGTTTTGGAGGTCAGTTCTGGCTTTCTGAATTTGGACGATGGTTTGCAGATGCAGCCAAAAGACAGTCATCCGTTAGTATGCCCCTAGATGAAGACGATATTGTAGGAATCTATGACCTATGGGTAGAACGTAAACACGCTTCAGGTTATAAGCTTAGATGTGGACAACTAAAGCATAGGTATGACTACCACATTAGCCATAGAGATCCTGCTACGGGAGAAGGCTTCCAAGGGCGCTTCACTACTGGGAATCTAATAATAGCTACCGCTGTAGCTAATAAAAAGGCATACAACCATGCGCCAATTGACCATGGGTTTAGAGTCTATACAGATAAAAAACCTTTTGGAACAGCTGCAAAGGTAAGAGAGTGGTGTGGAGGTCAATACGACCTTCTAGGGCTTGTAAATGAATTAGGTCTTAAAAAATACACACCTAAAAAGTTTAACATTACAAATATCAATCCAGATTTCCTTCCAAAAGGAACCTCACCACAGATAACGCTGGAGTCTCAATTAAGGAGGTTTGAAGGTGGTAGCACTCATCCGTGGAGACACACAACATATAGCCCAACGGAAGCTTTCACAGCAGCTCTTGTCTATGGGATTGGACTTGGTGACGGTGTACTTAAAGTGGGTAACGAAGAGCCTCTAGCGCCACCAGAGGTTGAATTTTAGTACACGTCAGAGTCCATAATTTTACCACGAGAAATACCCCATGAATCTCTTTGAAAGTCACGTATTACAAGGAGTTCATGGTGATGGTCGAGGCACCTTGATGCACGACCTGACGATACAGGAGCACTTTTTCAACTAGTAACATAATGCTGCATTTTAAATGCACGTTATCCTTTATGTGGAAGTTCCCACAGTAACAGCTTTATCTAATTATTTTTCTAACATGCGCTCTGGGCTTATCAGGGTGCAGGTGTGCCTATGTCATAAGGAGCAGTAATGACACAATCAACAGATAACACGCTACGCATTTATTTTTACAGTTCGTGGAACTCTCAGACTAAAAACGGTGGGTGGTCTTTTCTAATGACCCGTATAAGCCCTAAGGGAGAGCTAGAGCATTCCCCATTTACAGGAAGTGGGAGCTCTACTACACAGCAGCACATGGAGCTTACAGCGCTTGTGGAAGCCTTTAAGCGCATAGAGGAGAGAAACTTAACAGATAGACCTATTACTGTTTATACCTCCAGTAACAACATTTACAAGAGTATTACTGAGTGGATGGAAGGGTGGAAGTCTAGAGGTTGGAAAGGTGGTAACAAAAAGCCTGTTCAAGATTTAGAGTTATGGCAGAAGTTAGACAAGTACAATGACCAATTCAAGCCTTCATGGAAGTTCATCACTGATGAGGGAGAGCATCCAGCGCACATTGAAGCTAAGGCTATGGCTAAGGCTATCTCTGCTAAGGCAAAAGGATTGTAAGAATGTTAAGACTGTCCAACGCCATCGCTGGTGGGCTTGTAACGCTCTCTAGGCCGTAATTTGAAGCAGTGGCCACAAGCGGGAGTATATTAACTGTTAACGGCTCTCAAGGTGTCTACAAGTGCTCTGATTGTGGTCACGACGACAATTACTATGAGGTTGATTTGTGGACTCGCTGTAATAGTTGTTTCAGTAGCTTAATCACTGACGAGGACGTTATGAGCCTTGAGGAAATAGACCCTATTTAAAACGTTGTACCAGTTGGTGTATGTGTACGCTTGAGGTCGTCTCAGGTGTACACACTCAAATTAAAATGCAGCTAAAACTGAGTGAAAAATAAACTACATTTATCTGTAAAGTCATGAGACGGTGCAATCGCCAAGTGAGTTACTACCCTAGCCACTCCCCCCTGCACCCCTAGAGGAAATCTTGAGAGGCTGCTTGCAGTTCGTTAGATTGCTAGGTAGTAGCCACCTCCCAGTGGGGTTCCTCGTTCTTCTATTGCTATATCATGACCACTCTCAGTCACAAAAGTACTTGTCTTAGTAGCTTCATCTGCTTTGACGATGGATACTTCACCAACGTATTCATTGTGTATTTTGAGTTCTTTTTTCTCGAACCATATGTTTGTACCCAGAACAGAAGCTACACCACCTTGAAGGCTTATTTTGAACCCATCAATTGAATGTAAGTAAGTGTTTAACTTATTAGCTGCAGCCTTACTACCTTCAAGGACTTCTGTAACAAGAGAAGGTACTTCTTCCCTCGCTGTCCATAGTAGTCTAAAAGCCTTGTCATCAGGGTGTTCGACAGGGTCTAATTCAGACAAGCTACGCTTTATCTTCTCAATTTCATTACTAGCGGTATCGAGTTCTCTCGTTATAGCTGAAAGGGCTGCAGGGCTTTCTAGTTGAGCAATCGCTAAAGTGAGGTTACTGACCTTAACCTGAGCTTTGGCTAGTTTCGCCTCTAATTCACGCTTTTCTTGAGGCTGCTCTTTAATTGGTTGGTTCATCATAAGATTCGCTAAGCTTGTGTTAAGTGAAGCAACAGAACCAAGAATAAGAGCTTTGTATCTTATAGACTTCCTATTTGTACATGAGCCACCATCAACTGCGGTTCTACAAACGGCTGTCCTTGATTGAGGTCTACCATGAAGCTTTAAAGTGCCTCCACATGCCCCACATGTCGTTAAGCCAGATAAGGCACTATTCCACTGCTTGCTGTTACCTCTTGTCCGTGTACGGGAGTCTAGAGCTTTCTGCGCCATTGAGAACAGCTCCTGAGACACTATAGGTGGGAGACACAAGTAAGTGGTCTTATCGCTTTTACGCGTATGCCAACCAATCAGTTGCTTGTTTCGAATGAGTTTAGTGATTTTTGAGCTATTCCAATCAACACCATCTTTAGTCAGTCTACCCTCACCGTTAAGCTTTGCTGCGATGTCTGCTCCACCATGGCCTTCAATGGCAAGGTTTAGGACTTCTTCAATCATAGAGACCCATGATGATAGCTCTATGACCTTCCCAGAAGAATCACGTGCAAGCCAGAATGGAAGTCTCATCTTTGGAGCTATACCTTCCTCCATTTCCTTTTGTTTGTTAGCCCACACTTTACTAAGACGCTCACTCTTAGAACGAGATTCATCGTAACCACGGTGTAATCTGCCAGCCAACATATAGACTTGGGTTTGGTCTCCTTCATAGGTGTACTTTTGCTTATCATCTAAAGTAACGATTACCAACCCTTTTTCAAGCAAGTTCGTTACTAGGCTAAAAGCTTGCATTAATGGTTGTCTAGAGAGTCTGTCAGTTTGTTCTATGAGAAGGTGAGTACCTTTTGGTATATCACCATTGTCCAACATCTTTAACAGCCGTCTTAACTCTCCATCTGCTGCTAAATGTCTACCGTGAAAACCAGACTTTCCACCATCATGAAAGGATTGTATTAAGGTAAGGTTGTGTTCCTTACAGTATGCATTAGAAAGCTCTTGTTGACGTTCTAGGCTTGTGCCGTGGCGTTGTGAGCCTGATGAGAATCGTGTGTATGATATTGCGAATTGAGACAAGCAAAGCGCCCCTAGGGATTAATGGGGCAGCATTATAGCTATGTCATCAACTTAGCGGAAGTTCTTAAATTGGAAAGGTTGGCCTAAGTTCGACTCTTTAACCAGCGAAATCACTTGCTGCAAATCATCACGCTTTTTACCTGTTACGCGAAGTTCTTCGCCTTGAATAGCCGTTTGCACTTTGATTTTGGCGTCTTTCACCAGCTTCACAATCTTCTTCGCCATCGGCTGTTCAATACCTTCTTTAAAGGTAATGGTCTGACGGTAAGTTCTACCGTGTGCATCGTAGGGTTTAACATCCATAGATGAAGTGTCTACGTTACGTTTAGACATCGCCGTTCTAAACATGCTTTCCATTTGCTGAAGTTGGAATTCAGCTTCAGCTTTCATGACCACGGCTTTATCTTTGTACTCAAAGCTCGCGTCAATACCGCGAAAGTCGAAACGCGTTGATAGCTCACGGCTTGCGTTTTCAGTGGCGTTACGTACTTCTTCCATGTTGATTTCAGAAACAATATCAAATGATGGCACAGGTTATTCCTCTTAAGACAAAACAGCCCGCATAGGCGGGCTGTATAATTCATTGATCAGCGTGTTATTTACTGCTGATGCCCCGCTTCTCCATTGAAGCATAAATCATTTTGGCTTGAACCAAGGTAATCACGTTACTGACTAGCCAGTATAGTACCAGACCTGCAGGGAACCACAGGAAGAATACACTCATTGCTACCGGCATCCATTGCATGATTTTCTGCTGCATTGGATCAGTAATGGTGGTTGGCTGAAGTTTTTGCAACAGGTACATACTTGCGCCAGTTAGAATTGGCAGCACAAAGTACGGGTCTTTTGTAGAAAGGTCAGTGATCCAAAGCACAAAGTCTGCGTGACGTAGTTCAACACTTTCCATCAGTACCCAGTAAAGCGCAAGGAAGATAGGCATTTGCAGAAGAAGAGGTAAGCAACCGCCCATTGGGTTTACTTTCTCTTTGCGGTAAAGCTCCATCATAGCTTGAGACATTTTTTGTCTGTCGTCGCCAAAACGGTCTTTTAGCTGCTGCATCTTAGGTGCTAAGTTGCGCATACGTGCCATTGACTCGTATTGCTTCTTAGTTAGCCAGTACATCGCGCCTTTCACTACAATAGTGATAAGGATAATTGCCACACCCCAGTTATTAACTAGGCTATGAAGGAAGGTAAGAAGGGCGAACAGCGGCTGTGAAATCCAGAAAAGAATACCGTAATCAACGGTTAGGTCTAATCCGCGCGCAATTTTCGCTAGGCTTTCTTGATCTTTAGGACCCATGTAAAGGGTAGACGCAAGGGTTTTGGTTTCACCAGGCGCTACGCTCTCAGACGGCGATAATACACCAATTACCGCATACTGATTTTTCAGGTTACGAGAATAAAGCGTGTTAGTTTGCTCTTGTGAAGGTACCCATGCTGATACAAAGTAATGTTCAAGCATGCCAACCCAACCCGCTTTCGTGGTTTCGCGTAGGTTGTCATCTTCAATCTCGTCAAACGAGTACTTTTGATAACGGTCATCTTCCGTTGAGTAAGCGGCACCACGGTACGTTGGCATAAACATGTTGCTGTCGTCTTCAAACTCCATCACTTGCTTAAGCTGCGCATACGGCTGAACCGTTGCTGCGCTGCCGGTGCCATTTTCAACGTTATAGCTCACGTTTACGTCGTACTGACCTTTAGTGAAAGTGAAAGTTTTGGTAACTGACAAGCCTTGGTTGTTTTTCCATGTAAGAGGAATAACAAGGGTGTCGCCAGTCATTTCATAATAGTCACTTTGTGCATTATACACCGGGCGGCCACTGCTGCTTGCATCAGGCCCTTGAGCACCGATTAGACCACTTTGCGCTACATAAAGACCGTTGCCAGAGCGAAGTAGGCTGTAAGGAATATCCGAACCTTGCTCTACCGGAAACTTCAGTAAGTCTGCTGATACTACATCGCCGCCTAGCAAATCGATGCGTAAATCAAGCGTATCGGTTTTTACTTCAATAATGCGGTTTGAGCTTTGCGCCGCTGCGATAGGTTGTGCAGCAGGAACGCTATCACTACTAGGTACATCTTCGCTGCCATTTTCATTAAATGACGGTACGCCTTGTGATGTCTCTTGCGTTTGTTGTTGCTCAACAGGCACAACTGGCTGTGGCCCATAATCTTTTTGCCATGATTGCCAAAGCAAAAAGCTAACTAGCGCAAGGCCAATTATCAGAAAACTACGTTGCGATTCCATAGAGGTCTCTTTATTTTGAGTGTTTATCTTGTTGTTTTTCCGGCACTGGATCATATCCGCCGGCATGCAAAGGGTGGCATTTTAATATGCGTTTAATAGATAACCAACCGCCTTTTACTAATCCGTGCGTTTTTAATGCGTCTATAGCATACCAAGAACAAGAAGGATGGAAACGACATCGTTGCCCTAACATAGGGGAAATGAACCATTGATAGAATTTTATCAATGCCAAAGGCACTGCAATTAAGAGTTGCCGCAACGCTTGTTTAATTTTTTCCATAGCTTGTCCAATGTAGCGAAAACTTCTTGGTTGCTAAGGTTGTCAGCGCCAGACTTGCCAATAACGATAATATCGACATTGGGTAAGTTGTGCTGTTTATGCCTAAAACTTTCTCTGACTAATCGCTTCAAACGATTTCTATCGTGAGCTTTACGGATACGTTTTTTCGCGAGCGTAATGCCTAAACGAGGAGTTGAAAGTGTATTTTTTCTGGCTAGGACAGTAAAAGAGGGAGATACAGCTGGGGTTGCGTTATCAAACACATAGGTAAAGTGGGTGGGAGTTAACAGACGTAACTCCCTAGAAAAATTATTCTCGCCCACTTTGGCGTCTTTCAATTAAGCTGAAAGACGAGCGCGGCCTTTTGCACGGCGAGCTGCTAGTACTTTACGACCATTTTTAGTCGCCATACGAGCACGAAAACCGTGAGAACGCTTGCGCTTTAGATTGCTCGGTTGAAATGTTCTTTTCATGACCAAAGTCTCACTTATATTTAGTTAAACATAGGCGTTTTTGGTAACACATTATGCTGTTGCCAGAACAATGTGGTGTTTTCACCAGAAAAGCCCATCGAAAAAGGACGCTGAATTCTAGAGATCTCGGGGCGTGCTGTCAATGCATATTCTCGCTTTTCGGATGAATAAGTGAACAATTTTTGCATTTTCTAATCGATAGCCTAATCGATAACGCAGTTTTCGTACAAATCGTCTGTGAATAACGCGTAAAATTTGGTTAGGTTATCCACAGTGCGTTGTGAAAAACACAGAGATATATATAAAAAGCAAGGTGATCTAACGGTTTTTTAGCACAAATTTAGAATGAATTTTTCTCGTTATAGTTTGATTTGATCTAAAAGAAAAAAGCTTGCTAATCAGTTGCTTGTTGTTTTGATCGAAAAGATCGATCGGGATCGCCATTTACATTGTGTTGATAAAGTAAGATAATCCACAGCGATTAAAACGATAACTTAATTTCTCGCTGCTACCCAACACTTCCAACGCTATTTTCTTCTAATGGCGCTTTTTAGTGCCTGCTTTCTTTATGCTTGGCTTTTCAGGAGTTGGTTTTTCTAGCGAGTTACGGGAGCTAACTACGTACCATGTCCTTGTGGAACCAATGCCTTGAAAGATTGCGTCAAGAATTACCAACGCAGCAGTTTAGTATGTGGATACGACCGCTTGTTTGTGAAGAACAACAAGGCGTGGTTGCACTCTATGCTCCCAATCGTTTTGTACTTGATTGGGTAAGAGACAAGTACCTGAATAATATTACCGCACTACTAAAAGAGTTTGCCGGAAGTGACGCACCACAATTGCGTTTAGAAGTGATGAATCGTCACAGCGTAAGCCGTAGTCAGCCTGTAAGTACCAGCGGATCTTCGCCTGCTCCAAATACGCCTAATAATCAACCAAGTAAGCCTAGTGCACCTGCGGGCGGTCAAGGGTATCAGAACTATAATCCTAGTAATCAGCCTGTTCACAGCGGCAGTAATGGGCAGCACACATCGTCTTATTCACCAATGTCGAATAGCGGTATGCCATCATCGGCAAGCCAAGCGGGTGATCAAGGACAAAACAATGCGTTTTCAAAATCACCTTCATACACACAGGGTATGGATCTAAATGATCGCGGTGCGCAAAACCACGACCGTAATGGATATAATGCATACGCAGATCAAGCGCCAAGATCGTCTACACCGCCGAAAGTGATCCCGATCCCTGAGGCGATGAAGCATAAAAGTAATATTAATCCGACTTATCAATTCGACAACTTTGTCGAAGGTAAATCTAACCAGCTAGCACGTGCGGCTGCAACTCAAGTTGCAAATAACCCAGGCGGTTCTTACAACCCACTGTTCATTTACGGTGGTACGGGCTTAGGTAAAACTCACTTATTACATGCAGTGGGTAATGGCATCGTAGCTAATAACGGTGACGCTAAAATTGTGTATATGCATTCAGAGCGTTTCGTGCAGGATATGGTTAAGGCACTACAAAATAACGCTATAGAGGACTTTAAGCGCTTCTATCGCAGCGTTGATGCGTTACTTATCGATGATATTCAATTCTTTGCTAATAAAGAGCGTTCACAAGAAGAGTTCTTCCACACGTTCAATGCGCTTCTTGAAGGTAACCAACAAATCATACTTACTTCTGATAGATATCCTAAAGAGATTGATGGGGTAGAGGATCGATTGAAATCGCGCTTCGGTTGGGGTTTAACTATTGCTATAGAGCCACCAGAGCTTGAAACCCGAGTGGCTATTTTGATGCGCAAAGCGGCAGAGAACCGGATTCACTTACCTAATGAAGTGGCGTTCTTTATAGCTAAGCGATTGCGTTCAAACGTACGTGAGCTCGAGGGTGCACTTAACCGTGTTATTGCTAACGCAAACTTTACCGGTCGCCCTATCACTATTGATTTCGTTCGCGAAGCGCTTCGAGACCTTCTTGCGCTTCAAGAAAAATTGGTAACCGTTGATAATATTCAGAAAACCGTCGCAGATTATTATAAGATAAAAGTAGCTGATATTTTGTCTAAACGACGTAGTCGTAGTGTGGCGCGTCCTCGCCAAGTCGCGATGGCGCTGGCCAAAGAACTTACCAACCACAGTTTACCTGAACTAGGAAACGCGTTTGGTGGACGAGACCACACTACGGTTTTACACGCTTGTAGAAAAATAGAGCAGCTAAGAGAAGAAAGTCATGATATAAAAGAGGACTATAAGAACCTCATTAGGACTTTGTCTTCCTAACACCACGACCTTAGAGGCGAGATAGCACTGCGATGAAATTTACTATAAGCCGCGAACAATTTTTACAACCCCTACAGTTGGTATCTGGTGCTGTAGAGCGTAGACACACACTGCCAATTCTTTCCAATGTTCTCATCAAAGTAAGTGAGGACGCACTTTGGCTTACTGGTACAGATTTAGAGGTAGAACTAATTTCTAGCGTGAAATTAGAAGGTGAATTCACGGAAGGTGAAATTACTGTTCCTGCTAAAAAGCTGTTTGATATTATTCGCGGTATTTCTGAAGGAACAGATATTCATTTCTCGTTAGACGGCAGCAAAGCACTTATTCGTGCCGGTCGAGGTCGTTATACGCTTTCTACTTTATCTGCCAACGACTACCCAAATTTAGAAGACTGGGAAGGTGAAGTTGAGTTTGAATTATCGTGCAGTGATCTAAAACGTCTTATCGATGCAACGAGCTTTTCAATGGCTCAACAAGACGTACGTTATTACTTAAATGGTATGTCCCTTGAAACGGAAGAGAATATCATTCGTACCGTTGCAACAGACGGTCACCGTCTTGCTCTTTGTCGCCTAAACTACGAGACCGCTTTGCCATCTCGTCAGGTGATTATTCCACGTAAAGGCGTGTTAGAAATTTCTCGTCTTATTAGCGAAGATGATAAATCTCTTAAGGTGCAAATAGGCGCCAACCATCTTCGAATTTTCTCAAACGATTTCATTTTCACTTCGAAATTAGTTGATGGCAGATTTCCTGATTATCGCCGTGTTTTACCTCAAAATGGCGACAAGGAAATTATTGCGAGTAAAGCCGTATTAAAAGAAGCATTTTCACGTGCGGCCATTCTATCTAACGAAAAGTTTAGAGGCGTACGATTAAACTTGTCTTCTGGTGAGCTTAAGATAACGGCTAATAACCCAGAGCAAGAAGAAGCGGAAGAAATCGTTGATGTTCAATATCAAGGTGACGATTTAGAAATTGGCTTTAACGTTGCCTATTTAATTGACGTATTGAATGCGCTTGGATCTGATGGTGTTAAAGTTAGCCTATCAGACTCAAACGCAAGTGCGCTAATCGAAGATGATGCTGATGACGCCGCGTTATACGTTATTATGCCAATGCGACTGTAGTCACTACTACATTAAGTGTTTGCAGCGTTTCGCATATTCCACGTTATTTTATTATTTAAATTATCAATTCAAGAAGCGATGAGTGTTGATACTCCTCGCTTCTTTTCTTTCATCAGTGTGACCTCATGAAACTGGACCGCGTCCAGATTACACAGTTTCGTAATCTTACTTCCGTATCACTTTCTCCTTCACCAGCGTTGACTATCATTAAAGGCGTGAATGGGAGTGGAAAATCCTCGTTAATCGAAGCACTTTATTACCTGGGCTTTGGACGTTCTTTTAGAACAAATAAACACAGTTCGGTTATTCAAAATGAGAAGGACAGCTTCAGTGTTTTCGCGTCATGCAAAACTGAAGAAGGGGATGAATTAAAGCTAGGTTTTCAACGAAGTAGAAATGAGACATTCACCTGTAGTATTAACGGTGAACATTCAAATAAGTTATCAGATTTAGTTAGCTTGGTACCACTTCAACTTTTTACTCCGCAGAGTACTGACCTTATAATTGGTTCGCCTTCCGAGCGTCGACGTTTTTGTGATTGGGGATTGTTTCACGTGGAACATCAGTTTCAATCACTTGCTAATCAGTATGGTAAATTTTTAAAACATAGAAATGCCTTACTGAAACAGCAGGCAAATTTAAGCGCACCACAAAATCAATATTGGGAGTCTCAGTTCTCAAAACTAGGTGAATCTCTATCGGCTACGCGTCAGGAATATGTGGATACCCTTACGCCTATTTTTAAGCAATATGCGCAAGAATTTCTTCCTAACTTCGATGTGGAATTAAGTTACTATAAAGGGTGGGAAAAAGATGTCGGTTTATTAGAAAGCCTAGTTAAAAAACGTGAGTATGATGGTAAAATAGGACATACCTCTTCTGGGCCCCATAAAGCCGATTTAAGGCTTAAAGTGAATGGAGTAAACGCCCAGGAGCTTTTATCGAGAGGGCAGCTTAGAATGGCTGTGGCAGCGCTTCAAATGTCACAGACTAAGCTATTTAATAAGGCAACGCAGCGTAAAAGTATCTTTTTACTTGATGATGTAGGTGCCGAACTAGATGCCGATAAAAGAGAACAATTTATTGATGGGTTGCTCAAAATGGATACGCAGGTTTTCGTTACTGCAATAGAATCCACGCAGCTCGCTTTTATACAAAAATACAACGAAAAGAAAATGTTTCACGTGGAACATGGAAACGTGAAAGAGGAGTAAAAGCTAGTATGTCAGCAGAGAACAACTACGACTCGTCCAGTATTAAAGTACTTAAAGGATTAGATGCCGTAAGAAAGCGTCCTGGTATGTATATCGGTGATACTGATGATGGTACCGGATTACACCACATGGTTTTCGAGGTGGTCGATAACTCTATCGATGAAGCACTTGCTGGACATTGTTCTGAGATTACTGTGCTCATTCACAGCGATGGCTCAGTATCTGTGTCTGACGATGGACGTGGTATACCAACTGAAATGCACCCAGAAGAGGGTGTGTCTGCAGCTGAAGTTATTATGACGGTTCTTCACGCCGGCGGTAAGTTCGACGATAACTCTTATAAAGTATCGGGCGGTTTGCACGGTGTAGGTGTATCAGTAGTAAATGCACTTTCAAGCCGTCTGAAGCTTCGTATTCGTCGCGGCGGTAAAGCGCATGAACAAGAATATCATCATGGTGTTCCACAGGCGCCACTAGCCGTAACAGGCGATACTGACAAAACGGGAACTATGATCCGTTTCTGGCCAAGTTCAGACACCTTCACAGATACGCTTTACCACTACGATATTCTTGCTAAACGTCTTCGTGAACTATCATTTTTGAACTCTGGTGTGTCTATTCGCTTGAAAGACGAACGCGATGGAAAAGAAGACCACTTCATGTACGAAGGTGGTATCAAAGCTTTCGTTGAGTACCTAAATGAAAAGAAAACACCTGTTCACCAGAAAGTGTTTCATTTCAGCAGTGAACAAGAAGACGGTATTGCAGTAGAAGTAGCGATGCAATGGAACGATAGTTTCCAAGAGAACGTGTTCTGTTTCACCAACAACATTCCTCAGCGCGACGGCGGTACTCACTTGGCGGGCTTCCGTGGAGCGTTGACGCGTACATTGAATAACTACATGGAAAAGGAAGGCCTGAACAAAAAGGCTAAAACGAATGCCAGTGGTGACGACGCGCGTGAAGGTCTAACCGCGGTTATTTCTGTTAAAGTACCAGATCCAAAATTCAGCTCACAGACTAAAGATAAGCTTGTATCTTCTGAAGTTCGTCCAGCTGTTGAATCGGCAATGAATGAAAAGCTAGCTGAGTTCTTATTAGAAAACCCTGCAGAAAGTAAAATCATTGCGGGTAAGATTATCGATGCTGCTCGTGCTCGTGAAGCTGCACGAAAGGCCCGTGAAATGACACGCCGTAAAGGTGCGCTAGATTTGGCTGGCCTACCAGGTAAGCTAGCTGACTGTCAGGAAAAAGATCCTGCACTTAGTGAACTATACATAGTGGAGGGTGACTCTGCGGGCGGTTCAGCTAAGCAGGGTCGTAACCGTAAAAACCAAGCTATTCTTCCGCTTAAAGGTAAAATACTAAACGTTGAGAAAGCGCGTTTCGATAAGATGCTTTCTTCGCAGGAAGTTGCGACGCTAATCACTGCACTAGGTTGTGGTATTGGTCGCGACGAGTATGACCCTGAAAAACTACGCTATCACAGCATCATTATCATGACCGATGCTGACGTGGATGGTTCTCACATTCGAACGCTTCTACTCACATTTTTCTATCGTCAAATGCCTGAAATCATTGAGCGTGGATATGTATATATTGCACAGCCTCCGCTTTACAAAGTGAAGAAGGGTAAACAAGAGCAGTATCTTAAAGATGACGATGCGTTAACTAACTACCTAACATCAATCGCCATTGACGGTGCGTCTTTGCACACCAGCGATGAAGACCCAGGTATTAGTGGTGTAGGCCTTGAAAACCTTGTTAAGCAGTACCAATCGGTAGAGAAGATGATTGCACGTATGAAACGTCTTATGCCTGCATCTATCCTCTACAGAATGCTTTACACGCCTACGCTAAACCTTGAAGACCTTAAAGATCAATCTGCACTAGAGCATGTGGCGAAACACTTCGTAGAGCAGCTTACAGAGCGCGAAAACGATGGTGCTACATACCGTTATGAAATTCGCACTGATGCTGAGCTTAGCGAGTACTACATTACAATCATTATGCGTATGCACGGAATTGATTATGAGTACATTATCGATCATGAGTTCATCGAGTCGTCGGAATACCAGCGTCTTAAAGAGCTTAACCTTGCCATTAACGACATGATGGGCAAAGACGCCTACATTCAGCGTGGCGAGCGTAGACAGCCAGTTGAGTCTTTCAAAGAAGCACTAGAGTGGCTAATGAACGAAGCGAAACGCGGCCAATACATTCAGCGCTATAAAGGGCTAGGTGAAATGAACCCTGAGCAACTCTGGGAAACCACCATGGATCCTGAAAGCCGCCGTATGCTACAAGTTACCATTGAGGATGCCATTGGTTGTGACCAGCTGTTCACTACATTGATGGGTGACCAAGTTGAGCCTCGTCGAGAGTTTATCGAAGCTAACGCGCTGAAAGTGGAAAACTTAGACGTGTAGAGCTTTTATTTATTTGAAAAAAGCGACCAACGGGTCGCTTTTTTTTTGCCTAAGCTCAGGTGAATTACTCGTACAAAACAGAGAACTTTTTATTGGCATTGAACGTGAGGCAAGAGTCTTTACAATGAAAAAAGCTTGGTGAATGCCGCTACTACTACACGGCACTCAAGTCTAAACTTTAGAAACAACCAGAGCGACTTCCCCCGCACTTGCTGCTGTTGCTGTAAAGCGATAGGTGCCAGTTGAGGAGGGGGTAAATTGCAAGTTCTCTGAGCCCTGTTCACAGACTAAATAAACAGTGGAGCCTAACATTACAGGCTGCCCTTTATATTTGCCGCCACAGCTTTGTGAGGGCGTCCATTTTGCATCGGACAACCTAAAATCATAAGGTTGTCCGTCGGCTATGAGTTCAACGTCCACTGTCCAGCCTGAATTTGATCGTTTGAACTTGTAACTTGGGTCAGCCTCCCACCAGTTAAATACACCTCTTAGGAACATGTTTTCGAATTGAATGCGAGGCACGTCCGGTGCTATTTCTGGAATTTTAAAACTTCCACTGCTTGAGCATGCTGAAAGTGCTATGCACATAGAAGCAATAGTTAGTAACTTCTTCACAGCGTCTCCATTTATAAAAAAAGCCCAACGTTAAGGCTGGGCTCTTTGTTTTTCGCGGCATAAAACCGCATTAACTCTTACTAGCCTACGACTTCGCGAGAATAGATATATCTGCGGTAGTAAGGAAAAGTTGCCTTAAAAGCGACAGTAAAGCAAGTCGGTTATTTTTAACCGCTTCGTCATCAGCCATAACCATTACGTTATCGAAGAAGTTATCGATTACATTACGTAAGGTTGCAAGCGCAGTAAGAATACGCGTGTAGTCCTGTGAAGGAACAGCAATATCAACTTCTTTCTGTGCGGCTTTCAGCTCAACGTAAAGCGCTTTTTCAGCTTCTTCAGCTAACAGTGACTCATCAATATTCACTGTGTCTGTCACTTCAACGTTCTGCTTAGCAAGGATGTTTGCAACACGCTTGTTAGCGGCAGCTAGCGCTTCGGCTTCTTCCAATGCTCTGAACTTATCTACCGCATGAACTCGGGCTAAGTAGTCAGCTGGCTTAGTAGGGCGACGAGCAGCAACGGCCTGAATAACGTCAATGGCGATAGCTTGATCTTGTAGGAGCGCAGTAAATCGACCCAATACAAAATCAACAACCTGAGATTGTGTTTCTGCATTCGTTAACTTATCGCCATACACATCGATAGCTTTGCTTACTAACGTTTCAAGATCTAGCGGCAGTGACAGCTCAGTGACAATACGTAATACACCGATAGCTGCACGACGAAGCGCAAATGGGTCTTTATCACCCTTAGGTAACTGGCCAATACCAAAAATACCCACAAGAGTATCTAGTTTGTCAGCAAGCGCGACCGACGCGCTAACGCCTGAACTAGGAAGTGCGTCACCAGCAAAACGCGGCATGTATTGTTCATACAGTGCTTCTGCAACGGGCGCATCTTCACCGTCGTTTAGCGCATAGTATTTACCCATAACACCTTGAACGTCAGGGAACTCCATAACCATGTTCGACATCAAGTCGG
Source organism: Alteromonas sp. BZK5 (assembly GCF_014349115.1). Lineage (NCBI taxonomy): Bacteria > Pseudomonadati > Pseudomonadota > Gammaproteobacteria > Alteromonadales > Alteromonadaceae > Alteromonas > Alteromonas sp. BZK5. The sequence goes on from NZ_JACSOE010000024.1 coordinate 53,916, forward strand.
TTTTAGCTAGAAGACCTGCTCGTGCAGCTTGTGTTTCATTCGCATCTATTTGCGACGCGATAAACGCCGATAGGGCAGATATACGCTCAGACTTTTCTTTTAGCGTACCAAGCTGTTTTTGGAACAACACGGTTTCTAAGCTTTCAAGGCGGCTTTCTAATGTCGTCTTTTTATCGCTGTTAAAGAAGAACTCAGCGTCTGCAAGACGAGGGCGGATAACCTTTTCATTGCCAGAAATAACTTGAGACGCATCGCGACTTTCGATATTCGTTACGAATAAGAAAGTGTTTGAAAGTGCACCATCGCTATCTAGCAGCGGCACATATTTTTGGTCGTCTTTCATGGTATAGATAAGCGCTTCTTTCGGTACTGCCAAGAAAGCCTCATCAAAACCAGCTTGAAGTACAACCGGCCACTCTACAAGTGACGCGATTTCTTCTAGTAAGTCTTCATTATAGTCTGGCTTAAGCGACAAGCTTTGCGCTGCGTCTTCAAGCTGCTGACGCACTTTATCTTTACGCGCCTCAAAATCTGCCAGCACATATTGTTGCTCTAGGGCAGAGGCGTAATTGTCAGCATGATCCAGTTCAAAGCGACCTTCGCCGTGGAATCGGTGACCCTGAACAACGCGGCCGCTTGTTAGGCCCAATACAGAAACGTTAACCACTTCGCTTCCGTAAAGCACGCAAAGGGTGTGAACCGGGCGTATAAACTGAGTGTTGTAATTACCCCAACGCATTGGCTTTGGAATAGGTAGCTTGCTTACCGCTTGGTTTATCAGCCCTTCTAGAAGCTCTGCAACTAATTGCCCTGGAACGTGGGCTTTATGAAGTAACCACTCTCCTTTGTCAGTTACAAGGCGTTCTGCGTCAGCAACGTCAATGCCGTTACCGCGAGCCCAACCTTGTGCTGCTTTAGTGGGATTACCGTCGGCGTCAAACGCGGCTGATACTGCTGGGCCGCGTTTCTCTACTACTTTGTCAGCCTGACCTTCAGCAAGACCTGAAACATAAACGGCTAAGCGGCGAGGGGCTGCAAACCAGCTGACTGAATCAAAGCTTAAGTCAGCTTGCGTAAGCGCAGCTTCAAACTGCGTGGCGAAGGCTTCACCTAAAGACTTAAGCGCTTTTGGTGGGAGTTCTTCAGTACCTAATTCAACTAAACAATTTTCTGTACGCACGCTTATGCCTCCTTGTTACATAGTGGGAAGCCAAGTGCTTCACGTGCTTGGTAATAGCTTTCTGCACACGCTTTGGCTAGCGTTCGAACGCGAAGAATATAGCGCTGGCGTTCGGTCACTGAGATAGCATGACGAGCATCAAGCAAGTTAAATGCGTGTGACGCCTTCATAACCTGCTCATAGGCAGGAAGTGGAAGGTTGTTTTCGATAAGCTTTTTGCTTTCTGCTTCACATTCGTCGAAGGTTCTAAATAAAGCTTCAACATTGGCGTGTTCGAAGTTATACGTCGATTGTTCTACTTCGTTTTGATGGAACACATCGCCATAGGTCACTTTGCCCATAGGGCCGTCAGTCCAAACCAGGTCGTAGATACTATCGACACCTTGAACGTACATGGCGAGTCGCTCTAAGCCGTAGGTAATTTCGCCGGTAACAGGCTTACACTCTAGACCGCCTACCTGCTGGAAGTACGTAAACTGAGTTACTTCCATGCCGTTTAGCCACACTTCCCAACCTAGACCCCATGCACCAAGCGTGGGTGATTCCCAGTTGTCTTCTACGAAGCGAATGTCATGAACCAGCGGATCGAAACCTAACTCTTTCAAAGAGCCCAAGTACAACTCCTGAATATTGTCAGGTGAAGGCTTAAGCATTACTTGGAACTGATAGTAATGTTGTAAGCGGTTTGGGTTCTCACCGTAACGACCATCGGTCGGTCTACGGCACGGTTGAACATAGGCGCTACTCATTGGCTCTGGACCTAAAGAACGTAGGAACGTCATAGGGTGAAAAGTACCGGCACCCACTTCCATATCCAGAGGCTGAATAATAACGCAGCCCTGACGCGCCCAATAATCTTGAAGCGCAAGGATCAACCCTTGAAAGGTCTTAATATCGTATTTCTGCATACATCCGCTGCTTATTAGTTATCTGACTTAAAATAAAGGTGGGATAGTATACAATTTGTGAGGCATAGTATGTAGGTGTAAAGGGTGAAAAAACGTCACGAATAAAGCCAATATGCCACTTCACAACAAGGATTTAATCTTAAGCCATGCCCAATCAAACAAAAATAGAAAAAAATATGCCTTTGCATCGCTGCGGTTGGGTAAGCAGCGACCCTATTTATTTAGCGTATCATGATAACGAATGGGGGGTACCCGAGCTAGATAGTCGCGCGTTGTTTGCTAAGTTATGCCTCGATGGACAGCAGGCTGGTTTATCTTGGCTGACCATTTTGAAAAAACAGCAGAATTTTGAACAGGCATTCTACCAGTTCGACCCTGAGAAAATTTCGAAAATGGGCCCCGATGATGTCGACAGACTTATGCAAGACAGCGGCATAATCAGAAACAAGCTCAAAATAGAGTCGGTTATCAAAAATGCCAAGGGTTTTTTAGCTATTGAAGCGTCGCAGCCATTCAGTGATTTTATTTGGCAATTTACAGATGGACGTACGGTCATTAATGCGTGGGAAGACTTCAGGCAAGCACCCACATCAACTGATGCGTCTAAAGCAATGTCAAAAGCACTTAAAAAGCACGGATTTAATTTTGTAGGTGAAACGATTTGCTATGCTTTTATGCAAGCTGTGGGTATGGTCAATGACCACGAAGTAGGGTGTCATTGTTACGAACGTACCTGCGAGCTCGCGATAAAGTGACATAGGCAAAGGTAACCGGGTTAAAAAAATGGCCGACTACATACTGTACTCGGCCATTTTCGATATTGATTGCATTAGTTTTTATCTTTTAAATCAGCGTCGCGCTTACTCGTTATTTAGTGGCTACGAGTGTCTCACAATACGCCTTCAGCGGTGGTAATTCGTCCAGCACCTTAGATTCGTATTCCGATTCAATCTGCTCGCGAGCGATATCTTGCTTTCTTCGCTCATTCTTAGGTAGCTGTTGCCTTGCTTCTAAAATCGCAAAACCGCTTACCTCTGTGAATAGTGCATGAATGTTGGGATACTGCGCTTTAAAATCAGGCGGAGTACTTATTGGAAGCGCGTTAAGCAAGTTCACGATGCGAATTACGCCTTCTGACAAATCACATTGCTGCTGCTCCATCGCCTTAGCTATTACTATAATACTGTCGGTTATAGTGGCTACGCGCGACTGCCTTGCCGCTTCTTGTCGCTCTTTTTGTTGTTTTAACATAAACAGCAGTTTGCCTGCGTAAAAACCTAGCGCAAGAATAATTAGTAGCGCGATGCCTGAAAGTACTGCCCAAAGCATGACTCTTTCCCGTTTTTTATTAGTGCTTAAAGTCGTCGATATTAATAGCGTCTAAATCATTAAACGGATCCATATCGTCGTCTTCATCATCCTCTTCTACTATTCCTAATAGATCACAAAGAATGCGGTGGCGTGCCATTTTCTCGTCGACATAAGCTTGTTGCTCACGGGTGAGCGGTTTATCGTCGTCAAGTTTGTCGAGTAAATCTGACAAGCGTTGATCTGCTTCAAGCGCTGCCAGTTCTTGGGCTGGTGTGGCGTACTTTTTCTTTTGAGCAGGGGTGGGCGTCACTGCTTTTACAAGCTGAATAGGCTTTTTACTGCCGTGGCGCGGATCTTTATTCTCTGCACTCTTTTTGCCCGTCACTTTTTTCTGTTCAACATTGTGGCGATTACCAGCGGGCTTACCTTTATGCTTTTTAGGGCGAGGCGAGTCTGATTTACGGTTTTCGCTTGGTTTAAAGTCAGGATCTTTACGAACGCCGATTAGGCCGACTTTACGTGATTTCTTTGAACGTGCCATAATTTCCAAATAACAAAGAGAGTGAAAAAACAGCGCTATTATAGCGCGAATTAGTGTCTACGTATTGATCTTTGGGTATGCAGTGCAAAATCAATACGGGGAACATAAAGTATTACGGGAATTTGTTTCAGCGCTTTCTCAATAGAACGACATCGCTGGCAGGAAAAGTGACATCATAGCCATCTCGTTGTGCCAAATATTGAAAGGTTGCTTCGCTGAAAAAGCTAACGTGGGTGACGTCGTTTTTATAGTGCCAATTTGCAAACCTGGCTTTATCAAGTACGCGCTTGGTCATGATGGCAAGAACGCCACCAGAAGCTACAAGTTTGTTAAAAAGCGCCCATTCCACATGAGGGGCGTGAAAGTGTTCTATAGCCTCTGTACATGTCACTATGTCATAGCTTTGCTCAAGTACCGATAAGTTGTGTGCATAGAAGGGATCGTACATATTCATCCTAACGCCTTCTTCTTCCAGCATACTTGCTAAAACAGGCGCAGGGCCACAGCCAAAGTCTAGTCCTCGGAGTTCACCAAATTTCATGTCTTTTATAAAAGGTGTAAGTGGCGTTAAAACCTTTCCTAAAAACTTTCGATACCCTTCGTCTTCAAAGCTATTCTCGTGAAGGTCATACTCCTGCTTTTCTACTTCTTTAGATGGCAAGAATTCAGGAGAAACATAAACGAGTTTGCATTGATTACATTGAAGGTAATCGCGCTTTTTATCTGAGTGATAGTGAGATGGCGCGTTAGCGCTTTTGCATAAAGGACAGTACATAGGAAAGTGAACAATAATAAGGGGCTTAAAAAAGAAAAAGGTGATGGTTCTCACCATCACCTTACATTGTATGAGTGTCAGATGACACCTCTCCCGTTATACACTTCTATGTGTATTTTGCTTCCCTAGCCGTGCTCCCCTTATTTTTATTGTTAGCAGAGCTGTATTGTTGTTTTTGGCCCTCGTGGCTCTTTATCCCGTCTTCCATGCTGCATTTTTATTATTATTCTTGTTATTTAGCTTGTAGCTTTTCAAAGGCACCTACAAACTACGCCGTTAGATTACACGAATAATTTCAAAATACAACTTTTTCGGTAACAAATTTTTAACAACAATGTGCAAAAACGGTAATGCTTAGTGTAAGCCCGCGATATAGTTAGATAAAATCTCAATATCTTCGTCGGTTAATTTCATCGCAATATCACGCATCATGCCATTCATGTCATTGTGACGTTGGCCTGAACGGAATGCTTTCAATTGAGCTGCAGTGTAAGTTGCATGTTGACCGCTGATATCAGGGAAACCTGCTAAGCCCATGCCGTTGCCCTTAGGACCGTGACACGCGATACATGCAGTTACGCCTCGAGACTCGTCGCCACCTTGGTACAATGCACGGCCAGCTTCAACGTATTGCTCTGGTGTTTCACCCGCCTTTGGCTCTTGGCTTGAGAAATAAGCGGCTAGGTCTTTCATGTCTTGCTCTGAAAGTGGGGCAGCCATGCCGTTCATGACAGCATTGTTACGACCTTCCTCGCCACCTGTTTGAGAGGCAAGTTTAAATTCGGTTAATTGCTTAACAATGTACTTCTCATGCTGGCCAGCAATCTTTGGGTTCATGTCAATCATGCTGTTGCCATCAGGGCCATGACAGGCTGCACATACTGCAGATTTCGCTTTACCTGCCTCGGCGTCGCCTTCTGCCATAGCAGTTGCGCTTAAACCTAAAGACATACATACCAACAAACACAGTTTTTTCATAATAAATCTCTTAAATGGATCCAACGGCTCGCGTGATATACGTGATATCATGCGTATTTTACACATTTAACGCGTCAGAAAAACCTATTCCATGATAAAACTATGGTTTTTAGTTGGTTTATTCATTAAAAAACTGTAAACCGAAGGTTGAGACGCATGTGGAGGTAAGTCTAGATGTCGTATTACACCAAAGCAAAATTCTTTACGAGCGCACCTGATATTCGTCATTTAAAGAATGATACCGGAATTGAAGTAGCGTTCGCGGGCCGCTCTAATGCGGGTAAATCGAGTGCACTTAACACGTTAACTCGTCAGAAGAACTTGGCAAGAACCAGTAAAACACCGGGTCGCACCCAATTGATCAACGTCTTTGAATTAGAAGAAGACTTACGCTTGGTTGATTTGCCAGGATATGGCTTTGCAAAAGTGCCAGTAGCCATGAAAAAGAAGTGGCAGGCGTCACTTGGTGAATATCTTCAAAAGCGCAAGTCCCTTAAAGGATTAGTCGTTTTAATGGATATTCGTCACCCCCTCAAAGATTTAGACCAAGATCTTATCCATTGGGCAGTAGCCTCAAATATTCCAGTACTGGCACTTCTCACTAAAGCCGACAAACTTAAAAGCGGTAAGCGAAAGGCACAGCTGTTAATGGCGCGTGAAGCTGCGATGGCATTTATGGGCGATGTTACCGTGCAAACCTTCTCGTCATTAAATAAGCACGGGTTACCCGAATTAGAGCGTATTTTGGATACGTGGTTTGGCTTAGATAAACAAGACGAAACAGAAGAGTCTGATAGCGAAGTACAGTAGCGCAATTCACCCTTACCGTTTGTGCTGATCTGACGTGCCCGATGGATAGGTATGATGGGGTGTTAGAAAAAAGAACGCCCCGCATAGAGCGAGGCGTAAACTGAGAGAAAACACATAAAAACCGTAGATATAGAGTCGTGATAAATAGAGAAGTTCAGAAAAATTAAAATAAAATTCGCTTTGTTTTTTAAGTTATTGATATTTATGAATTATACCAATTGCATTAATTAATTGACCAACTTTATCCACTCTCTCCAACAGAGATTTTTGACTCG
>NZ_JACSOE010000025.1:0-56810 GCF_014349115.1 Alteromonas sp. BZK5
CGCTTGGAATACATTCATTGCGGATGTTGAACGAGTCAAAAATCTCTGTTGGAGAGAGTGGATAAAGTTGGTCAATTAATTAATGCAATTGGTATTATTCCCTTACCCCCCAGTGCCGCTAAATCAGTGAAATGTACTCTGACCCCAATCTTTGAAATATACTCTGACCCCATTATTTTTGTGTTGTCAGTATTTGTAGACATTCTTATTCGATAAAAGCCTTAATAGATCTGACTTACTTTTAGCAAAGTGAGCGTTTTTTGGTAAACTCTGTCGAGTATTTTTCTAGTCGAAGTAAATAGGACAAACTAATGGCCGTATTCGGTACAGTATTCATGCCACAAATGGCACTTGCTACCTTTGTCAACGATAAGTGGACTGACACCGAATTTGTCAGTGCAGATAGTATTCAGCTGCACCCTGGTGCACACGTGCTTCATTACTCAAGTACATGCTTTGAAGGCTTAAAAGCATTTAAGCACGAAGATGGCAGCATCAACATTTTCAGAATGGATAAGAATATCGAGCGCTTTGCTCAAAGTAGCCGTCTACTAAACTTGCCTGAAATAGACAAAGCGCAAGTCGAAAAGATGATCATCGATATTGTTGCAAAATACGCCTCCGAGGTTCCAGAGCCTCCAGGTTCTATGTATATCCGCCCTACGCATATCGGCACAGAAGCGTCTATCGGTAAAGCGGCAGCGCCATCAGCAAGTTCTATGCTATACGTTTTGTTATCGCCAGTTGGTGATTACTTTGCTGGCGGTTTGAAGCCACTTCGCTTGTTGCTAGACGAAACAGGCATGCGCTGTGCGCCGCACATGGGAATGGTAAAAAGCGGTGGTAACTACGCCAGTGCGTTGCCTCCTATTCTTAAAGCGCGTGCAGAAGTTCAGGCTGATCAAATTCTGTTTTGCCCTAATGGCGATGTACAAGAAACCGGAGCTGCTAACTTCCTGCTTATCGATGGTGATGAAATCATTACTAAAGGGTTAGATTCTAGCTTCCTACACGGTGTGACCCGAGCAACGATTCTTCAAATTGCCAAAGACCACGGCATGAAAGTGAGCGAGCGTGATATTACTGTAGACGAACTACTAGAGCGTTCAGCCAAACCGAATACTGAAGCAGCACTGTCTGGTACAGCGGCTGTACTTACGCCGGTAGGTACTTTTATTCACAATGATAAAGAGTATCAGGTGGGTAACGGTGAAGCTGGCCCTGTAACGATGAAGCTAAGACAAGCGTTAAATGATATCCAATGGGGTAAGGCCGAAGACACTCACAATTGGTTGGTGAAAGTGCCAAACTAGTCTAATCAGACACCCATTAAAAAAGCCTGCGAACGCAGGCTTTTTCGTTTCTAAAAAGGCACTCGATTACTTCGCTTTGCCTTGCTTAGCGACTGCATCCATCATTGCTTTGATAGCGTCAGCATCGCCAAGATATTCTTTAGAGATTGGCTTAAGGTTTTCATCTAGTTCGTATACTAGCGGCACACCTGTAGGAATGTTTAGACCCAACACTTCTTCGTCTGACATACCATCAAGGTACTTAACAAGAGCACGAAGACTGTTGCCGTGCGCAGCAATAATTACGCGTTTGCCTGCTTGGATGTCTGGACGAATAACGTCGTGCCAGTATGGTAGTACACGTTCGATAGTTAGTTTTAGACTTTCACCACGTGGCAAAATATCAGCATCTACATTGTTGTAACGCGGATCGTGACCTGGGAAGTGCTCGCTATCATCTTCAACGGCCGGAGGTGGGATGTCGAAGCTACGACGCCAGATTTTAACCTGTTCTTCACCATGCTTAGCGGCAGTCTCTGCTTTGTCTAGACCTGTTAACGCACCGTAGTGACGCTCGTTCAGACGCCAGTGACGCTCAACTGGAAGATAGTGCTGACCCATCTCTTCAAGTGCAATATTAAGTGTTTTAATTGCGCGAAGAAGTACAGACGTATAAGCCTGATCAAATGTAAATCCAGCATCTTTAAGAAGCTGACCTGCGGTCTTTGCTTGTGCTACACCAGTGTCGGTCAAGTCAACGTCGTGCCAGCCCGTGAAACGGTTTTCCAAGTTCCACTGACTTTCTCCATGACGAATAAGTACCAATTTATACATAGTTGGGTTACCTGCGGCGTTAGAGTGAAATAGTCTGAGATAATTCCAGAAATTGGACGTTCAGACGTATATTTAAAAATCTGCTGTTATCATCCTTGATTGGCGCTTAAAAATCCAGTTTATGCTGGTACAAAATCGCAGGTAAGACGTGTGTTTATCACTATAATTTGGGAATTATTATATAAAACGGGTAAGGTCTGGATGAGCAACTTTTATCCACTCTTGCATTGATGGCTCTTCAATAAAGCTAAAGTCTTCGAAGTCGAAGCCAGGTGCTACCGTACAACCAACAAGTGAGTAATCACCCATCGTTGCGGCTGCCTGAAAATTCCCCGCTTTAACAACTTCTACATAGTCATTGCTTTGCCCACCAATGCGACGTTCCCACAACTGTTGTTTTTCAAGTTGAAACAGTTGTAGTGGAGCCCCTTCGTAGTGATTCCACACTTCATCATGTAACACGCGATGAAAACGACTAACTTGTCCCTTTAATAGAAGAAAATAAATATGAGTAAGCGCGGGTCGACTAGCATTGTGCACAAACGATTTAGTTTCGTTTTCAGAACGGAAAACTTGACGATAGAAACCTCCCTCGGGGTGAGGTGCAAGGTTGTACTTCTTAACTAGCGGGTGTGTCATGATAACTTCGTTATTATTTTTATTGCTTACTACTAATGCTTGTATATCTCAAAGCTTTCCTAAGCATGTATTAAGACATTTAATGTTTAACCTTCTTTTAAGCATACCGTTTGGTGCGTTATAAGAAAACAGAAATGTTGCATATTTGTAAACCATCTTAATCAGCAAGTACTCTGTGCATATGCGAAGCTTTCTTATCAATAAGCGCTATCTGCCCTAGTCAGCTTTTTCCAGCTGTTACAGCGCTTCTCCATAATCCATCTGTTTAAACCAATAATGAGAAATAGCTAAAAAAGCGATGCCATTACTAATAGTAGGTGAACTTTTTTTCATGTTTAGGCCGTACAAATTGGAAAATAAGGCGACTAAAAACACGTTGCTCGTTTCTTGCGTTGGCAAAATTGAAACGTACACAATATTCACGAACAGGCAAAGAAGGATGGTGAGCGTATGACATATAAGTCTTTTTCGCAGCTTGAAGTAAACGGCAAAAACTTCAAGGCGGTAAATTTTGACGGTATAGGCAGTAAATATGCGCTCGACAGGCTTCCGTTTTGTATCAAAATTCTTTTGGAAAACCTGATTCGTCATGAAGACCAAGAGTTTGTTAACAGCAACGATATTGAGCAAGTAGCAAAGTGGGACACAGATAATCACGTTGATTACGAAGTGTCTTTTGTTCCCGCACGCGTCATCCTCCAAGATTTTACGGGTGTGCCTGCTATTGTTGATTTAGCAGCCATGCGCGATGCGGTTAATCGTTTAGGTGGCGACGCTCAGGCGATTAATCCCCTCAATCCAGTAGAGCTGGTTATTGACCACTCAGTAATGGTAGATCATTTTGCTGAAGACGATGCGCTTGAAAAGAATACCGACATTGAAATTCAGCGAAATAGAGAGCGTTATCAATTTCTAAAATGGGGTCAGTCTAGCTTTGACAATTTCAAAGTGGTTCCCCCTGGTCGCGGTATCGTGCATCAGGTTAACCTAGAGTATCTTGCTCGTTGCGCGTTTACTAAGGAACAGGATGGGGAAACGTTGGTTTACCCAGATACCCTAGTAGGAACAGATTCGCATACCACTATGATTAATGGCCTTGGCGTACTAGGCTGGGGTGTGGGAGGCATTGAAGCAGAAGCGGCGATGCTGGGTCAACCAGTAACAATGTTATTACCAAAAGTGGTTGGCTTCAGGCTTTCAGGTAAGTTGCCTGCTGGCGTAACTGCCACCGACATGGTGCTAACTATCACACAACAACTACGTGAACATGGCGTTGTTGGAAAGTTTGTAGAATTCTATGGACCGGGTCTTAAGCATCTTACTACGGCAGACCGTGCCACCATCGCAAACATGGCGCCCGAATATGGTGCTACTTGCGGTATCTTCCCTATTGATGATGTTGCGCTAGATTACCTGCGACTCACCGGCCGAGACGAAGATCAAATTGCCCTTGTTGAGGAATATGCAAAGTTCAGCCACTTATGGCACGACGACCACTCAAAAGATGCCCAGTATCATGAGACCCTTGAACTTAACTTAGATGAAGTGGTTCCTTCACTTGCTGGACCTAAGCGTCCTCAAGATAGAATTGCCCTCGATAATGCAGCAGAGGCATTTAGAGAGTGGCATCGTTCGCAAATTGACGTGAAAGTGCTTGATGAAGAAACCGATCTCATCGCGGAAGCGGGGTTAGGTACAACAGACGAGGTGGACGAAGAACACGACTCGTTCGTGGAGTTCAGAGGAAGCAAGTTCAACCTTGAAGATGGCGCTATTGTAATAGCTGCTATCACCAGCTGTACTAATACGTCAAATCCATCTGTACTCGTTGGCGCAGGCTTGCTTGCGAAGAAAGCAGCGGAAAAAGGGCTAACTCGTAAGCCGTGGGTTAAGACTTCATTAGCACCTGGTTCGCAGGTTGTTACTCAGTATCTAGAAGATGCAGGTCTGATGGATCCGCTTGAAGCACTAGGCTTTAACTTGGTTGGCTACGGCTGTACTACGTGTATTGGTAACTCTGGACCGCTACCTGATGCCATTACCGACGCCATTAGAAAAGCGAAACTTACGGTTACCTCAGTTTTATCTGGTAACCGCAACTTTGAAGGGCGTATCCATCCTGATGTGGCTGCAAACTACCTTGCATCACCACCACTGGTTGTTGCATACGCGTTGGCTGGAAACATGAATGTAGATATCACTAAAGAGCCGTTAGGTAAGGCGAGTGATGGTTCTCCGGTATATCTGAAAGACATCTGGCCTACCGAAGACGAAATTCAGCAATATATAGCGGAAAACGTCACCGGTGATTTGTTTAAAGAAAAGTATGCAGATGTATTTAAAGGAAGCGGTGAATGGAATGAATTGCAGGTAAGTAAAACGTCAGTCTACGACTGGCCAGAATCAACCTACATTAAGCATCCACCTTTCTTTGAAGTAATGGGTAAAGAGCCTGAGGCTTTAACTGCAATTGAAAACGCACGATGCTTGGTTAAGGTGGGCGATTCGATTACTACCGACCATATTTCTCCAGCCGGCGCCATCGCAGAAGATAGCCCAGCCGGAGAGTACCTGCAGGCCCAAGGGGTTGAGCCTAAAGACTTTAACTCTTATGGATCGCGTCGTGGTAACCACGAGGTTATGATGAGAGGTACGTTTGCTAACGTGCGTCTTCAAAACCAATTAGCACCCGGCACAAGAGGCAGTGCTACCACACACTTCCCAAGTGGCGATAGTATGTCTATTTTCCATGCTGCCATGCGTTACAAAGATGACGGCGTACCAGCCATTGTAATTGGTGGAAAAGAGTACGGTACTGGCTCAAGTCGAGATTGGGCAGCTAAAGGCCCTTCTTTGATGGGGGTGAAAGCAGTATTAGCCGAGAGCTACGAGAGAATTCACCGCTCTAACCTGATTGGAATGGGGATTTTGCCACTTCAATTTAAGTCAGGTGATAGCGCGAGTTCTTTGGAGCTTAAAGGCAATGAGTCTTTTTCTATTAACGCTGTTGAACGTGGGCAGACTGAGGTTGAAGTTAAAGCCGTGTCGGATGAAGGAAAAACAACAACGTTTACGATGGATATCAGAATTGATACATCAAACGAGTTCACTTACTTTGAAAACGGCGGCATTCTGCATTACGTGATAAGAGAATACTTGAAGAAATAGCACGTATAAGGGTAGTGGTAAGCGACTTCTCTGTAGTGAGAAGTCGCTATGCCATGTGATGTTAGTAATAGCGTTTTTCGCAGATTACTTCTTTAATATTCGAGCCGATGGCAGCGCGTGTCTCACATCTCAAATCTTGGGCTTGTGCACCGTAAAGAGAGATATATTCTTCTACATAAGGCTCTAAAGCATTGATGTAGACTTCAGGTAAAGCATTCTTTATCTGTCGGTAAGAACGGTTCCATTCAGCGGTTTTTTGTTCCATTGCAACATTCAACCAGAGCCAGCCTTCTTCATAATTAACGGGCGTCCCCCATCCTTGGAAATACATTTGCGCGAGGTAATATTGACCTTCTTTATTTCCCATTTTTGCAGAAGCAGTCAGCTTCTCCAGTGCTTTTTCATACTTCTCTGCCTTCAGGGCGTGCAAGCCCAATTCTAAAGTAGATAAATATTCGGATTTCCAAATATGATTCTTTGTATGCGACTGAGCCAACGTAGGGGCTGAAAGTACAACTGAAGATAAAACGGCAGCTATTGCTAATAGATTTTTCATGTAGTATCCCTTCTTTTTGATAAATTTATAACGCAATTCACACTCATAGTGAACCGTCTAAAAGTACAGTTTTTGTTTTATGTTACTAAAAATTTTAAGAGTTGAGTGATTAATCTCCACCAATAATTTGGACTTGTGCAAGGTCGGTGTCGCCTTTCAAAACTTTGAAAATTGCGTCTTGAACGAGGGTGCGCATGCCATCAGCAGCAGCCTGAGACTTCATATCGGCGACGCTGGCTTCTTTGTACACCATTGACCGAAGCTCTGGCGTCATACCTAGTAGTTCATGTACCCCTGTTCTACCTTTGTAACCCGTGTTTCCACATTCTTCGCAGCCTTTAGCACGGTAAAGCTCTAGTGGCGTCTGAATATTCAGCTCCGCCATGTGAGCATGACCATACTGGCGCTCAATAAAGGCCATATCGGTTTCAGTGGCGATGTACTTTTCTTTACAGTTACCGCATAGTGTTCGAATAAGACGTTGAGCCAATATACCCACGCAGGCATCTGAGAAGTTCACTGGGTCGAGACCCAAATCAAGTAAACGGGTAATCGTTTCAGGGGCTGAGTTAGTATGCAGTGTAGACAGTACTAAGTGACCGGTTAACGAGGCTTCAATACCTGCATGCGCGGTTTCTTTATCACGCATCTCACCAATAAGAATAATGTCAGGGTCAGCACGTAAGAATGCGCGCAGGGCAGCAGCAAAGTTGAAGCCAATCTTGGGGCTTACTTGTACCTGTTGTAGGCCGGGTTGCGTGATTTCCACCGGGTCCTCAGCGGTCCAAATCTTCTTTTCAGGCGTGTTTAAATATCCCAATATAGCGTGAAGCGTGGTGGTTTTACCTGAACCCGTTGGCCCAACAACGAGAAGAATGCCGTGAGGCTTCTTAATCATTTCTTCTAAACGCGCACGGTTGTTCGGTGCCAAGTTCATCTTATCAATAGGCATCGCACCGCCAGATGCCAGAATACGCATAACCACACCTTCACCGGCAACCGTAGGAATGGTGGCAACACGAACTTCAACAAGTTGACCATTCATTCTAAACGCGAGTTTGCCATCCTGAGGTACGCGTTTTTCGGCAATGTTCAAATTCGACATAATCTTTATGCGTGCAATAACCGCACTGTGATGCGAATTAGGCACTTGGTTCATGTCGCGGCACACACCGTCCACGCGCATACGTACACGAGTGGGCGCGTTTTTCTCTGGGTCTATGTGAATATCTGACGCGTTGAGTCTTTTTGCATCGTGCAGAATACGGCTTACTAAGCGCACCACAGCAGGGGCGTCGTCCGACAGCTCATCGACTTGGTCGTCGTTATCTTCAGTTGATGTACCAATCTCGTCGAGAATATCACTCATCTCGCCGGGGCCACCGCCACCGCTGTTTTCCCCCAAATATTGAAGAATTAAGCTTGGTAGGCTGACAGCTATCTCGTAGCTATCAATACCCATGGCGCTCTCTATTTCCATAAGTAGCGCCGCATTATTAGGTTCAGCCATCAACACGATAGGCTTGTCATGGGCATCGGCAATGACAGCCACATAGTTTCTTTTTAAATAAGAAACATTCAGACGGCTTTCATTTTCGAACCTGTGATACTTATCAGGTAAATAAGGAATAAAAGGCACCTGATAGTGAATAGAAAGCGAGTTGCCAATTTCTTCTTCAGAGATGCGGTGTTCCGATACAAGACGCTGTATAAGAGCGCGAATGTCTGGAGTAGAACTTTGAATATCGTTTAATGTAGCTTCGTCTAATAAGCTTTTGTGAACTAGTAGATCGAAAGGGTTGTTTGTGCCGCCCAGTTCAAATCTGAACTTGTCGCCAAGAATAAGTGCAAGGGCATTGCCTAGCTTTAAATCTTCTTCAGTAAAACCACCACTGACTTTGTTGATGATTTGGATAACACCCATCAACACGCCCGCATTCATTATAGGTACGCATAAAATGTTCTGGGTTTTAAAGTCATTGTCTTTGTCGAACTTATCAGCGAAGCGCAGGCGAGGGTGAATGCTTTGAAGTAGTGCAGGATTATACGGGTCGTCAATAACCACAGCCTTTTGTGATAGGGCAACATAACCAGCAATCGACATTGGGCTAATTGGCACTTTTATTTCCAGTGTCTCTTTACCCGTTTTAAATCTCGCGACCAAATCTTGATGCTGACGTCGACGTTGAAAAATACTCATACGCTGGGCATCAAACAAACCGAGGATAATTGGCTCTAATAAGCCATATGCATCCAGTAACGTGGAATGGTTATTTAAAATGCGTTTTATTTGTGCAAAAGTTTGCTGGTTATTCACTACTTCCATATTCTCACTACTAATAATGTTGGCGCCTAGTCCTTTATGCATTTGGCATTACAAGTGCCTGTTAAGCTGGGGTAACAAGATATACCTATACCACGAAAGCAACAATACTACTTATAGACAGTTACATACACTGGTATAGCGTAAAAATATGTGTATAAAAAGCAAACTGCCTCTTGCATTGCTTCTGCCTTTCTGTATAATTCGCGCCCACTGCCCAATTAGGGCACGTAATTTTTAGCCGCGACCTCACTGCTTTTAGGGTGGTTGCCGAAGTAACGGATTCATCATCACTGATTAGCCTGTTGCTGGCGTGCTAGAAAAAAGAACAGGGTTCCGATTGGGAACCATCGGTTTACGCACATCCTTTCTTTCCGGAATAAATGGAAGAGAAAGGGTGAATTTTTTTGTTCTTTCGATTGGAGCTTAATCGATGCCAAATCAAAGAATTCGCATTCGTTTGAAAGCGTTTGATCACAAGTTGATCGATCAGTCTACGGCTGAAATCGTTGAAACTGCGAAACGCACTGGTGCTCAGGTAAGTGGTCCTATTCCTCTACCTACTCGCAAAGAACGCTATACAGTTCTGATTTCTCCGCACGTTAACAAAGACGCGCGTGATCAATATGAAATCCGTACTCACAAGCGTTTGGTAGACATCATCGAGCCAACTGATAAAACAGTTGACGCGTTGATGCGTTTGGACTTGGCTGCTGGCGTTGATGTTCAAATCAGCCTGGGCTAATAAGAGAGGGTTATAACAATGGCGATTGGTCTAGTCGGTCGTAAAGTGGGTATGACTCGCATCTTCACTGAAGATGGTACGTCTATCCCTGTGACTGTTATTGAAGCGACCCCAAACCGCGTTACTCAGCTTCGTACTGAGGAAACTGACGGTTATCGCGCTCTTCAGGTTACTGCTGGAACTAAGAAAGCTAACCGCATCAACAAAGCTGAAGCAGGTCACTTTGCTAAAGCTGGTGTTGAAGCTGGACGCACTCTAGTAGAATTCCGCCTAGAAGAAAACGAAGGTGCCGATATTGAAGTAGGCAGTGAAATCACTGTTGAAATCTTTAACGACACTAAGAAAATTGATGTAACTGGTACATCAAAAGGTAAAGGTTTCCAAGGTGCTATCAAGCGCTGGAACTTCAGTTCTCAGCGTATGACACACGGTAACTCTTTGTCACACCGTGCTCCTGGTTCAATTGGTCAAAACCAATCACCAGGTAAAGTATTCAAAGGCAAGAAAATGGCTGGTCAGCTTGGTAACAAGCAAGTGACTACTCAGTCTTTGGAAGTTGTACGTGTTGACGTAGAGAACGGCCTTATCCTAGTTAAAGGTGCCGTACCTGGCGCAACTGGCAACGATGTAATCGTAAAGCCAGCTGTTAAAGCGTAACGTCTGGGGGAGTGAACTGATGGAATTAACATTGAAAGACGCGCAAAGCGCTCTTGAAGTATCCGAAGCGACCTTTGGACGTGAATTCAACGAAGCCCTGGTACACCAGGTAGTTGTAGCTTACGGTGCAGGTGCTCGTCAGGGTACAAAAGCGCAGAAAACTCGCGCTGAAGTTCGTGGTGGCGGTAAGAAGCCATGGCGTCAAAAAGGTACTGGCCGTGCTCGTGCTGGTACAATCCGTAGCCCAATTTGGGTTGGCGGTGGCCGTGCTTTCGCAGCAAAGCCTCGTGACTTTGACCAAAAAGTTAACAAGAAAATGTATCGCGGTGCGATCAAGAGCATCCTGTCTGAACTAATCCGTCAAGACCGTTTGGTTGTTGTAGAGAAGTTCGGTGTTGACGCACCTAAGACTAAAGCTCTTATTTCTGCACTTAACGAATATGAACTAAATGACGTTCTAATCGTTACTCCTGAAGTTGATGAGAACTTGTTCCTAGCGGCGCGCAACTTGTACAAAGTTGACGTACGTGACGTAGCAGGCATCGACCCAGTGAGCTTGATTGCATTTGAAAAAGTGCTAATGACTGCTGATGCGGTTAAACAACTTGAGGAGGCGTTAGCATGAAAGAAGAACGTCTACTGAAGGTGCTAGTAGCACCTCACGTTTCAGAAAAGTCTACAATGGCTGCTGAAGCGAACAACACAGTTGTATTTAAAGTAGCTAAAGACGCGAACAAAGCCGAAATCAAAGCTGCAGTTGAAAAACTGTTTGAAGTTGAAGTTGAAGGTGTTCGTACTGTGAACGTTAAGGGTAAAACCAAGCGTCACGGCATGTCTTTCGGTAAGCGCAGCGACTGGAAAAAGGCCTACGTGGTTCTTAAAGAAGGTCAGGACATCGACTTTGTCGGTGGTGCTGAGTAAGAAGGGGATTAGAAATGCCATTATTGAAAGCTAAGCCAACTTCTGCCGGTCGTCGTCACGTTGTTCAGGTCGTAAATCCTGACCTGCACAAAGGTGCACCGTACGCACCTTTGCTTGAAAAGAACAGCAAATCTGGCGGTCGTAACAACAATGGTCGTATTACCACTCGTCACATTGGTGGTGGTCATAAGCAACACTACCGTGTAATCGACTTTAAACGCAACAAAGACGGCATTCCAGCTAAAGTTGAGCGTTTAGAATACGATCCAAACCGTTCTGCAAACATTGCACTAGTATTGTACGCAGACGGTGAACGTCGTTACATTCTGGCTCCTAAGGGTATGCAAGCAGGTGATGCAATCCAGTCTGGTTCGGACGCTCCGATCAAGTCTGGTAACACTCTACCTATGCGTAACATCCCTGTAGGTACTGTTGTACACGCAATTGAAATGAAGCCTGGCAAAGGTGCGCAAATCGCACGTTCTGCTGGTGCTTATGCTCAGATCCTAGCACGTGACGGAAACTACGTTACCCTACGTCTACGCTCTGGCGAAATGCGTAAAGTTCTATCTGATTGCCGCGCCACTATCGGTGAAGTTGGCAATGCAGAGCACATGCTTCGTTCACTAGGTAAAGCTGGTGCTACACGCTGGCGTGGTGTTCGTCCTACCGTTCGTGGTGTTGCCATGAACCCGGTTGATCACCCACACGGTGGTGGTGAAGGTCGTACATCAGGCGGTCGTCACCCAGTAACTCCTTGGGGTGTTCCTACCAAAGGTAAGAAAACCCGAAGCAACAAGCGTACTGATAAGCTTATCGTACGTCGTCGAAACAAGTAATAGCGAGGATTCACCATGCCACGTTCTCTCAAGAAAGGTCCTTTTATTGACCTTCACTTGCTGAAGAAGGTAGAGGCTGCAGTGGAAAAGAACGAACGTAAACCAATCAAAACTTGGTCTCGTCGTTCTATGATCATCCCAGATATGATTGGGTTGACCATTGCGGTCCATAACGGTCGCCAACATGTACCTGTCATTATTAGTGACGAAATGGTCGGCCACAAGTTGGGCGAATTTGCGCCAACGCGTACTTACCGCGGCCATGTCGCGGATAAGAAAGCTAAACGTTAAGGGGTAGGAAGATGGAAGCATTAGCTAAACACCGTTTTGCCCGCACGTCGGCTCAAAAGGCACGCTTGGTTGCAGATCAAATTCGCGGAATGCACGTTGAGAAAGCTCTAGAGCTTCTTGCGTACAGCCCGAAGAAAAGCGCAGCGCTAGTAAAGAAAGTATTGGAATCTGCGATTGCTAACGCAGAGCACAACGAAGGCGCAGACATCGACGAGTTACGCGTGTCTAAAGTTTTCGTTGACGAAGGTCCAACTATGAAACGTATCAAGCCACGTGCTAAAGGCCGTGCTGATCGTATCTTCAAGCGCAGCAGTCACATCACTGTGGTTGTAGCGGATAACTAGGAGTAGATAATGGGACAGAAGGTACATCCTACAGGTATACGCCTGGGTATCAGCAAACCATGGACTTCTACCTGGTACGCTAATACTGCAGACTATGCAGACAACCTGTATAACGATCATCAGGTACGTCAGTATCTGACTAAGCAACTAAAGAACGCTTCACTTTCTAAAATCGTGATCGAGCGTCCTGCTAAGAGCATCCGTGTGACTATTCACACTGCTCGTCCAGGCGTTGTAATCGGTAAGAAAGGTGAAGACGTAGAGAAGTTGCGTAACTACGTATCTAAGCTAGCCGGCGTGCCAGCTCAGATCAACATCGCTGAAGTACGTAAGCCAGAGCTAGATGGCCAGCTAGTAGCTGACAGCATCTCTAGCCAGCTAGAGCGTCGTGTTATGTTCCGTCGTGCTATGAAGCGCGCAGTACAAAACGCAATGCGTCTAGGCGCGAAAGGTATCAAAGTTGAAGTTAGCGGCCGTTTGGGCGGAGCAGAGATTGCACGTTCTGAATGGTACCGTGAAGGTCGCGTTCCTCTGCACACTTTCCGTGCGGATATCGATTACGCAACCTCTGAAGCGTCAACTACTTACGGTATCATCGGCGTTAAAGTATGGATCTTCAAAGGTGAAGTTCTAGGTGGTCTACCTACAACTCAAGAGCAAGCACCAGCTGCTCAACCTAAGAAGAAAGGCCGCAACGCTAAGCGAGAGGGCTAATCATGTTACAACCAAAACGCATGAAGTTCCGTAAGATGCACAAAGGTCGCAACCGCGGCTTAGCAGCGGGTAATACTGTTGCCTTTGGTACTTACGGCCTTAAAGCAGTTGGTCGTGGTCGAATGACTGCGCGCCAAATCGAAGCAGCGCGTCGTGCTATGACTCGTCACGTTAAGCGTCAAGGTAAAATTTGGATTCGAGTTTTCCCTGACAAGCCAATTACTGAGAAGCCTCTAGAAGTGCGTCAAGGTAAAGGTAAAGGTAACGTTGAGTACTGGGTATGCCAAATTCAGCCTGGTCGTGTGCTATACGAGATGGAAGGTGTTCCTGAAAATCTTGCACGCGAAGCGTTTGAATTGGCAGCGGCTAAACTGCCATTTAAAACAACCTTTGTAACTCGGACGGTGATGTAATGAAAGCGACTGAACTGAAAGAAAAGAGCGTAGAAGAGCTGAACGCAGAGTTGATTAACCTGCTACGCGAACAGTTCAACCTACGCATGCAGCACACAACAGGTCAGCTTGAAAAAACTGATCAGTTGAGAAAAGTACGTCGTAACATCGCGCGTGTTAAAACCATTCTGACTCAAAAGGCTGATGCGTAATGACTGAGCAAAAAATTCGTACAGTACAAGGTCGTGTGGTTAGCAACAAGATGGATAAGTCTATCACTGTTGTAGTTGAACGTTTTGTTAAGCACCCAATCTACGGGAAGTTCATCAAGCGCTCTACTAAGCTTCACGCCCACGACGAAAACAACGTATGCAATAAAGGTGACGTAGTAACAGTACGTGAATGTCGCCCACTATCTAAGAGCAAATCTTGGATGCTAGTTGACGTTGTTGAGAAAGCTGGCGTTTAATCGCTAACTTTTTTCAAAGTCTTAAAAAAGCCGCTCTCGAGCGGCTTTTTTGTATCTGCAGTTTCTTACACGTGCTTCCATAGGCTTAAGCGTGTTCATTATCAGCGCCGTTGAAGACTAGCGTCTTGTATAAATCAGCGTAGGCACTGGACATCCTTTCTATACCAAATTTACTTGTGACAAGCTTATACAAAGCCTCTCCATATTGTGCTCTTTCATCAGGGGATTCAATTAGACTAATTAAGCTCTCCCCAATTCCGTCAATATCTCCCGGCGCTACCATTACACCTGTCTCCTTATGCTTGATAACTTCGGGTATTCCCCCCACAGGACTAGATAACACTGCACATTTATTAGCACCTGCCTGAAGTAAAATATCGCCTAAACCCTCTGAGTAGGAAGGATGAACCAGAATATCTACATTAGGGAGTATTTTGGCTACCTCTTTAGTAAAACCGCAAAGCTTCACATGCTCGTCTAGCTTATGGCGTTCTATAAGTGATTGATAGCTCTCTTTTAGATTTCCCTCGCCAAACAATAAACAGGTTACATTTTCATGCTTGTTCAATACATCGTGCATAGCCAAAATGATATCCGCTTGCCCTTTTTGAGATATGTACTGAGCGAAGTTTGCAATGACGATATGGTCTTCAGGAATAGAGAATGTACGTCGCAGCCAACCGCTATCTTTGCATTGGGAATACTCTGTTAAGTCTACTGCAGGATATATAACGCGCTGATGTTCTACGCCTTCACAATGTAGTGAAACCACTTTCCTCACACCTTCAGATACGCTGATAACTGCATCGAATTGTTTGTACTTATAAAATGAAAAGTGAGTTTCGGGGTTATCTATTCGCCTTGTGCAAACCGTAGGCACACCTGAAATTTTGGCGAGCATGGCACCCCATACATCCGAACCCCGTTCGCTGTGCACATGAATAATATCTGGGTTAACCCCATTTACGACTTCCAGTAAACGCTTTACACATAGGAAGTCTGACTCACCGGCATACTTGATGGTATGCGTTTCACAATACCCAAAAGCCGTATGACGAATCTCACTGTCTTCAGCGCAAACCAAGTGAAGTGATATATCATCATGGTGCTCTAACGCATTGATGAGGTATGCAACTTGTTCTGCGCCACCGTGAAGATGTATGCCAAGTTCAATGTGAAGAACGCGTATACTCAAATGCCTTCCTTAAAATTTATTTAATATTCTGTATACGCTGCTTTTTTATTTAAGACCGTTTTTTTGCGGCTTTTCTTATATGGTTGTGGTTACATCTTACTGTTTAAACATCGCTATACGCATAAAGCGAGTGATCAATATATTATTGCCTTTCTCATATACACTCTTTACTTACGTATAGGGTCGCTTTGCCCTAGACGCGGGCTATTTAGCCACTACAATGTCGAAAGAATCTATCGGGAACTGCGGCACTAGATAGCTAGAATTACCTGCTTACCTCTGGGAGTGGGTGTTTCGCAGTGCCAAGCACACCGTATTTGAAAAGCATAATTCAACATCGATAGTCGATCACTTGTAGTCGTGCCGTCGAAGTATCTGTATCAAAAAGGATGTATTTATGGTTGTTGCCAATACACGTGGCTATAAACCTACTCTACTTGAAACGCTCTGCCGGTGGGGATATTCGCTTGTATTGGCGATTGCGATTCCCTTCGCATTTATTCATTTATTGATAAAAGCCACGAAAACAAGCGATGACTCACATCGAGGGAGGTTTGAGCGTTTTGGCATAGTTCCAAAGCCGCTCAAACAGAATGGCTATTTGTTTCACTGTGTTTCAGTGGGGGAAGTCGTGGCTGCTTCATGCGTAATAAAGCGAATAATGCAACACGAGCCAGACGCGCAAATAACCGTTACTACAACCACGTCTACAGGCTCTGCTCGCGTTCGAGATATATTCAAAGACACCGTTCACCATTTCTATCTGCCTTATGATTTGTCGCTGACTATGTCTTCAATGCTGAAACGCATTAAGCCCAAAGCAGTAATGATTACAGAAGTTGAACTATGGCCAAACCTAATTCACGTGTGCTGGAAGCGCAATATTCCCGTTATGGTAATAAATGCTCGCATGACTGAGCGCTCGGCTAAACG
Organism: Alteromonas sp. BZK5; assembly: GCF_014349115.1. NCBI lineage: Bacteria > Pseudomonadati > Pseudomonadota > Gammaproteobacteria > Alteromonadales > Alteromonadaceae > Alteromonas > Alteromonas sp. BZK5. Next base: position 16,313 of record NZ_JACSOE010000025.1, read on the forward strand.
TTATAAAAAAATCGGACAGCTATTTAACCCTATGTTGGCTAAGCTATCTCACGTATGTGCTCAAGGGCAGAGAGACTATGATAATTATGCATGGCTTGGTGTTGCGCAAGATAAGCTAACCCTCACGAATAATATTAAGTTTGATCAAGCCGCAAATACAGCGAGCTCTTCTGCACATTTTCTTGGGTTAGCTAAGGGTGCAAGGCCAATACTAGTTGCAGGCAGCACGCACGAACCTGAAGAGAGCGTTATCGTTGAATCTGCAAAGGTTTTATGGAACGAGAACCCTCAACTACGGGTGATTATTGTCCCTCGCCATCCAGAGCGTTTTGAAGCCGTAGCAAAATTACTTGAAAGGCATAATCTGAACTTCGTCAAAAGTTCAGAGGTGGATAACGTTCCAGACGATGTGAACGTTATCCTGTTGGATGAAATGGGTAAGTTAAATCATGCTTATGCGGTAGCAACATTTGCCTTTGTTGGCGGCTCTATTGCCGATAGAGGCGGCCATAATGCCCTTGAGCCGGCAGCATTCTCGTTGCCAATAATGATGGGGCCACACACCTATAATAACCCTGTTATCTGCGACTATTTAAAAGAATGTGGCGCATTAAGCATTGTAGAAGATGCTTCTTGCGTTTCTTCAACGGTGCAAGAATGGCTTGAATCACCCAGTAAAGCTGAAAAAGCGGGAATGGCCGGTAAAAAGGTACTACAGGATAACAGTGGCGCGTTAGATTCTACTTTAGCGTGTATACATCGCAGTATTCGTTAAATGCCGTCAGTCAAAAACAGCAACTCGTTGTTATTGAACAAAAAAGGAACCCCGCCTTTGTGCGTCTGATGCACCAAATTAGGCGCTGTGACAGCTAAAAGATAATGAATAGGGACTTGGTTTTTAGCTATCTATTTGATTATACAGGGATTGTCAAAGTTGGTTCGCTGCTTGCTATAAAGTGTGCGACAGCGTAACAACAGTAAAATCCAAATAAATATGCACCTTTTAAAAAGGGCACTGCGTTGCGCGTTTTCCAGGGAGAGACCTCCTGCCGGTGGGCAGGAGGTTTTCTTACTTTTGCACTTCTACTTTTTCTTCTTTTCGTTCTGGTTCAATCAAGCTAATCACACGCCATCCTGCTTTAGGCTGAATACTGTTACCGTTGATAAAAGTATAGCTCTTACCTTCAGCGTTGATCGCAATGAGAGGTGTAGCGCGCTCACCATACTGTTTTATGTACTGCTCGTAAGTAAACTCTTCAGATAAACGGGTGGTTTTCACCATTGAGTCACGGGCAATGGCCGATGCTAAATACCCATAAGTAACGCCTTCATCGAACAGAGTAAGTTTTTTCGCGTATTGTTCGCTAACTTGGTGACTTGGTCGCGTAGATTGTTCGTTATTTGTCAGCGCCCATACTTTGTCTTTGCCCATCGTGTATTCAAAGTGATAAGCAATAAGTGGGTTAAGCTGTTTATAAGGCGACATAATCAGCACGGTACCGAATGTATTCAGATCAAGATGTCGCGCTGCATGGTCAGACATTGGGTTGCCAAAATATACTGGGATATCCTTCATACGCGCTTCTCTTATTGCGTCCCAGTTAGTATCTGCAATGGTAACGTCTAGCCTTTGGTTTATCATTTCCGTCGCTAAGGCGCGGTTGAATTTACTGCCACCGAAAATCAGATAGCCAGTTGGCGCTGGCGCTCTCACCTTAAGTAGCGACGCAACGGTACGTGACGTAAGGCTCTGCACCACAACCGTCGCGATAATCACCATAAAGACGATAGGAACGATAATCCCTGCACCTTCATAGCCTATTTCTTCAAGCTTTAAAGAGAAAAGGGCAGAAACCGCCGCTGCAACAATACCGCGAGGTGCGATCCAACTTAACAAAGCTAACTCATTTAGCTTGAGTCCGGTACCAACGGAGGACGCCAGTACAGACAATGGCCGTGCCACAAACATAATGGCAGCAAGAACCACAATTGAGCCCCAACCAACATCCACTACCGATTGTAAGTTTAGGCGAGTGGCAAGCAAGATGAATAACCCTGAAATAAGTAAAACACTCAGGGTTTCCTTAAACTCAAGAATGTCTTCTACATCAACGTCCTTCATATTAGCCAGTACCATACCAGAGATGGTAACGGCCAGAAGGCCTGACTCGTGCGCCACGTAATTAGACGCTGCAAACACACCCAGAATAACGGTTAACACTGCGGTGTTAAGCAAATAGTGCGGTATCCAGTCTTTGCGAATAGACAGGCCAAGCAGATAGCCAGAAGCGAGACCAAGTACGGAGCCAATTCCAATGGTTTTGCCAAACGCTATCAGCGTATGGGTAATGGCGGTTTCTTGCGATGCAACGATAAACTCGAAAACCAGTACGGCGAGCAGAGCGCCGATAGGGTCTATGACAATCCCTTCCCAGCGTAAGATATTGGCCAAATTCGTTTTCGGTCGCACGGTTCTGAGCATGGGCACTATAACCGTGGGGCCTGTTACGGTAACAATGGCTCCGAATAGGAAGGATAGCTGCCAAGTAAGATCAAGACTGTAGTGCGCTGCAGTGGCTGCGACAAGCCAGGTTACAACCACGCCCACAGAGCAAAGGTTTCGAACCATGTTCCCATGACCCGCGATGTCGCTGAACTTCAGCGTCAGTGACCCTTCAAAAAGAATAATGGCAACAGAGAGAGAAACGACAGGAAACAGCAAATCACCGAATAAGTCGTCCGCGTTGAGCACGCCAAAAACAGGGCCAACCACAATACCGACAATTAACAACGGTAAAATAGCAGGGAGCCTAACCTTATAGGCTAAGTATTGGCAGGTAATTGACAGCAATCCAACTGCAACGAGTGAAAGAAGCGGGTCTGACAAAGTGAGTCCTTAACGTGTTGATATTATTCCATGGTATATCAGCCTAAACATTTGTCATACAGAGACTTTAGGCCAACCTATGTTTATAGCGATATACGCTTGGGCTAAAAGTTTAGACCAATAGACCTTATTTAGCGCACTAAAATGCATTTTAGAGAGTGGGTAGGTTTGATATTATTCGTCACTTATCGTTCTTTTCGGAGCCTTTCATTGAACACTCACTTTAAATTCGCGGCTTTATCAGCATCGCTTGTACTAGCATCGGCATGCGCAGTTCAATATCCCATCCCTTCTGCACTGTTACAAATAAAAAATATCGTTGAGTTGCCGGAAGAACTTTCAGAAACATCGGGTCTATTTTGCGAAACGGACGGCATGTACTCATTAAATGACTCAGGTAATGCTCCCATCATTTATCGTATAAATTACCAGGGTGAAATTATTGAACGAACGCGCTTACCGCTCACCAATAAAGACTGGGAAGCAATAACCGCTGACGCTTCATCGTTTTACATTGCGGATGTGGGAAACAATAAAGGCAAAAGAGAGCAGGTCGAAATACATAAAGTAAACCGCTCAAATGTGAATGACATCACCTCTATTACATTGAAATACGAGGGTAATGACGCTTCGAATAACATTCCTTATGCACATGATTTTGACTCAGAGGCGATGGTTAAGCATGGCGATGACCTGCTTCTTTTTTCTAAAAGTTGGAAAACTGGTATAACCCATATCTATAAAGTGAACGAAGATGAAGCTGAGCAAACCATTAGTACGTTTGCGTCCATTGATGGACTGCCGGGCGTGGTAACTGGGGTAGACTTCGATCAGCACCAAAATAGGTTTGTTATCACCGGCTACAAATCAGATCCATTTGGAAACTTTGCTACTTTCATGGCTCAAGTATCAAGCGACTTTGCCCTTCTTGATGTATGGCCGCTTGAGCAATATAAACAAGTTGAAGGCATATGCGTGGATAATAGCGGCATATATTGGTTCAGCGAAGAAGCTACGGAAGGGCGCAAAGCATCGTTGTCTAGCGCCAGAGTAATGCCATAACAAATAGCGCCATAACAAGTAGCGCCAAAACAGGTAACGCCGTAACGAGCAACGCCATAAAAAAGCGAGCTGATTGAAGTCTGGCAGCCAATCCCCCCAAGCTTATTCACGGTTGTGAATAAGCGCTCTTTCATTGTCAGCAGCTGTTCTTTTAAAGTTATCTTTTAGTCGATGTTAGTAAAATGGCTAATACCCAACTGCCTACTTTCCTGTCTATACTGAAATTGTGATCGAATAAGTTGTAGCCAACCACAATTTGAGAGGCAGCGAAAAATGAGACGATTGAACCAGTCCTTTTTAGCAATGTGCTTTTGTCCATGTTTTTTATTGGCGGGTGCAGCTAATGCCTCTGTGGTCGAAAAGGCACAAGAATGGCTCAACAAATATTCAGACAGTGACGATACGTTTTCCCTAACTCTCACTAAAAATAAAATTAAGTTCAAAGGCTGCAAACAAAAGCAGTATCAACTTGCATTTAGCCAAAAACTGGCACCAATGTTTAACATTGAAGCCATTGTCCATTACAACAAAGGGTTGCTTGACTACGGTGTTATGTCTCAGCGTGTCAGAAGCCACGAATTTGAAGTGGTTAGCTGGTGGGATAGAGGTGATTATCGGTTGGGGTTAAGCCATAAAGTACGCCCCCGTCATGAGATGAGCATTCCGGTTGCCGATACAATTCGTCTGCCTACCAGTACATCAGCCGGCCTTTACGTAGAAATTCCATTCAAGGAAGACAAGCACCTTCTTACTGTTGGAGCTATGAGAGAGTCGTGGGAAAGTGAAGGAGCATCAATGCAATTGCCATGGCGCTCCAGCCGTGACAATCAAGTAAAAGTAGAATACGCCATCACTTTCTAAATGGTGGCGCATAAGGTTGTGTTATCTCACCGCTTTGCCATTCATAAGACATAAGTAAACTTAAAGCTTAAATCTGCTCACTTCAGACGAGAGTTCTTGCGCCAGTTCATCGAGTTTGTCACTCACGCTAACCAATATCTTAGTCGCATTCAGGGTTTCTTCACTTGATGCACTAATGTCATTAATGTTTCGACTGATATCTTCAACCACCGTAGCTTGCTCTTCCGTAGCCGTCGCTACTTGCGTGTTCACATCATTAATGTGAGCAATCTCTTCGGCGATATCTTGAAGCAGTTTGTCTATTTCATTGGTTGCGATTACCACATCGGTTGTGCGTGCGCGACTTGACTCCATTTGCGAAACGGCAGATTTAGAGTCTTGCTGGAACTTATCGATCTTCACCTGTATTTCATCAGTCGCTTGAGCGGCACGTTGTGCAAGTGTTCGCACCTCATCAGCAACGACTGAGAAGCCTCGGCCGTGATCGCCAGCCCGAGCTGCTTCTATAGCAGCATTTAGCGCAAGTAAATTGGTTTGCTCTGAAATACCTCGAATTGTATCGAGGATACCGCCAATGGCTGCGGTGTGTTCATCTAGCGATTGAATAACCCGAGACACATCTTGAATTTGACCCGAAAGACCGTTTATCGCGTGCACCGCACGTTGGGTAATTTCTCGACCGTGAGCGGAATTAGTTGTTGCCATATTCGCATTTTGCGCAGCATGGGTAGCTGACTGGGCTACTTCATTTACCGTACTGCCCATCTCTGTTAGCGCGGCTGCCGCCTGTAAGGTTTGATCTCGCTGGCTCTTGGTAGAGTTTTCTGTTTGATGAGACTGCTTCGCAACATCTTGTGCTGATGCCTTTAGTGCGTGACTTGTTTTCGCCACTTGCGAAATGGTGCCGTGAAGGTGATCAATAAAGTTATTGAACCCTTCCACTAATCGGGCAATTTCCTTTTGTTCTGGCATAGGAATACGAGAGCGTAAGTCACCTTGTCCTCTGCCAAGCTGCTGGAAAACATCGGCCAGTGATTCAAGTGGCTTGGTAAGCGTGCCTGCTAGCCAAATACCAATAAGTGCGAAAGCGCCTGCTATCACCAAAGCCCAAATAATAATCTGGCGGCTGCCTGCATTTAGCGATGCGTAAAGCTCATGCTCGGGTACTTTTGCAACCACGTACCAACCGGCTTTTTCCACATAGGTACTGGCAAACAGTTGCGTGTCGCCTGCCGCGTCGCTGGTGGCCATAGCAAAGCCCTGACGATTGAGTAGTCGCCCTGATGTGCTTGAATCGCTTATGGACGCTAACTTAGCCTTTCCTAATAACTCGGTATTGGGATGCGCGATAATGGTGCCGTTTCCGTCAACAAGAAAGACAAAGCCGGTTTGCGCAATTTTCACCGCATTGATGATATCTAGCAGCTCATCGACCGATTTAGCGACACCCGACATACCTCTGCCGTTTACTTGCTGGTAATTCGCAAAAAGTCGGTAACCTTGACCCGGTTCGTTGTATAGGCTTAGTGAAATTGGTTCGCCGCTATTTTTGTAAGCGAAAAACCACCCATCAAATTCATCGTTTTGTAGCACCCGCAAGAAACCATCTTGGTTCCAATATTTGTAGGTGGTTCTGTCTACAAATGAGGCTACCGTTAAATCGTTAAATTCAACGATATTACTTAAATAGCTAAGGAGACGGCGTTCGCCAGCGCTATCTGCGCCTGCCGACGACCAAGCAAGAATGTCGGGGTTAGAAGCAATGCCGTGAGCAACGGTAAGCATTACACTTGCTTCCCTGTCCACTCGGTTACCAACCTGTTTAAGTAATGAAGGAAGCTGAAGTTCTTCCATGTTCTCTTTAACGAGGTCACGGGCAATCCATTGGCTAATAGAACCTACAAGAATAGCAGCAGCGAGCACCGCCACAATAAGAGAAATAATGAGTTTTTGTTTTATACTGAAAGTCATGACTTTCGACCACGTAAGTTAATGCTGAAATTTATGATCAAGGGTGACGTGGCATTGCAGGCACAGCAACGTCTGATAATGAGTCCTAGGCGGGTCAGTACTACTCTCTGATTCTTACGCTAGTGCTATTGTTATTTTTAAAGCGCAGACAAGTTATCGACCTTTTCCCTGCAAGGTTTATACTTTTTGCTAGGGCAAAGAGATTGTGAAGCATAATTGACCAATAGGTCAATAGAAAGATGAGGCTTTACAAAAACGTCAGTTATAAAAAAGCCCTCTGCTTTACGAAGAAAACAAGAGGACCAATGGCGTACTGAAGCTAAATATTTAATTAGCCACAGCTAGGGCCTGTTGCTCTTTGATGTACAGCGAATAACAACAGGACCTAGGAAGGGTAAGTGCGTTAACTTACTCTTTGCTTTCCTTAGGAATAGGGAAACCACGGTCACGCATCAATGCGTCTACCTTGGCGTCACGACCACGAAACTTGCGATATGCTTCAGCTGGATCCATTGCGTTACGTACGGCGAATAGATATCTCACTAAGCGATCGCCTACTTCTTTATCGTAGAAACCACCCGGTGCTTCCATAAAGGCTTCTGCTGCGTCAGCTGTAAGAACTTCTGCCCACATGTAGCCGTAATAGGCCGCAGCATAACCTTCACCCGAGAACACGTGACCGAAGTGAGGTGAACGGTGACGCATAACGATTTCTTCTGGCATACCAAGCTTCTTAAGCTCTTCACGCTCAAAAGTATCAGGGTCAATCTTGCTAGGATCGGTAGTATGATACTTCAGGTCCATAATGGCAGAAGCCATGTACTCAGTGGTTTTGAAGCCTTCATTAAAGGTTGAGGCCTTCTTAATCTTTTCAACTAGTTCTGCTGGAATTGGCTCGCCTGTTTCATGGTGAACCAGATAGTTGTTGATTACCTCATCGGTGGTCAACCAGCGCTCTAATAACTGAGACTGGAACTCAGTGTAATCGCGTACGCCAGAATGCGAAGACGGGTATTCTACGTCAGACGCTAAGAAGTGAAGGGCATGACCAAATTCATGGAAGTAGGTTTCAGCATCATCCCACGAAATAAGTGTAGCTTCGCCATCAGCACCTTTCACGAAGTTCGAGTTGTTTGAAGACAATACGGTCTTCTTACCATCGAACGTGGTGTAAGAGCGATACGTCGTTGCCCAAGCACCAGAGCGTTTACCTTGGCGTGAGAATGGGTCAAGGTACCAAAGACCGATATGCTCACCGCTGTCTTTGTCAGTTACTTCCCATACTTTCACGTCTTCGTGGAAAACGGGTACTTTGCCTTCTTCAACAGGTGTGAAGTTGAAGTTGAACAAGCGACCTGCAACGTAAAACATCGCTTCGCGCAGCTTATCAAGCTGTAAGTACTGCTTTACTTCGTTTGAATCTAGGTCGTACTTCGCTTGGCGCACTTTTTCTGCATAGAAGCGGTAGTCCCATGGCGCAATAGTAATGTCTGCACCTTCTTCATCGGCAATGGCCTGCATGTCGGCCACTTCTTCTTCAACGCGAGCAATAGCGGCAGGCCATACTTTCATCATCAGATCCATGGCGTTTTCTGGATTCTTCGCCATACGATCTTCTAAACGCCACTGTGCGTAATTTTCGTAACCTAACAGCTCAACGCGCTCATCTCGAAGGGTTAGGATGCGCTTGATAATGTCATTGTTATCAAACTCGTCGGCATTGTCACCGCGGTTGTAGTAAGTACGCCATACTTTTTCGCGAAGCTCACGATTGGTTGAGTAGGTCAAGAACGGGTCCATAGACGAACGCGTATTGATAATCGCATACTTACCTTCTTCGCCGCGAGACTCTGCTGCCGCTTTAGCTGCCTTTACAAACGAAGCGGGTAGGCCGTCAAGCTGGTCTTCAGTAATATAAGTAACGTAGTTTTCTTCGTCTGCTAGCACGTTGTTAGAAAACTTGGTGTGCAGAGTAGCAAGTTCTTGGTTAATTTCAGCATAGCGCTTTTTCGCTTCGCCATCTAACGTTGCACCGTTGCGCGCGAAGCTGTTGTAAGTCATCCACGTAATACGCTGTTCTTCTGGCGTGAGCGATTTCAGTTCATCAGACTCGTACACCGTTTTCACTCTTTCAAAGAGTTTTTCATTTTGCGTAATTTGAGTGAAGAAAGCTGATAGTTTTGGTGACATCTCGGCCTGAATTTCGCGGAATTCAGGGCTAGACTTGTTTGAGCTCCAAATGCCGTAATACGTGAATACGCGACCAAGCTCTGCACCTGCACGCTCCATTTCAACAATGACGTTTTCAAAGGTTGGTGGCGCTTCGTTATTTGCGATGGCTTCGATCTCTTTAAGATTCAGTTCCATGGCTTTTTCTAGCGCAGGCTTCAAATCTTCCAAATTCATTTTATCGAAAGCAGGCACGCCACCGTACGGGCCTTTAAACTCTTGAAGCAGCACGTTATCAAACTGTGCTTGTTGAGATGTCGCTGTATTTTGTACATCTGTGCTGGTGGTCTCAGGTGCTTTTTGTTCTGAACATGCACCGAGTGCAACCACAACCGCCATAGCGGTGAGTGATGATTTAAATTTACCCATGAGTTTTCCTGTCTGTTTTTATCTATACGTTTTATGACAAAAACCATCTTAAGATAATGTAAAAATAAGTTAAATGCTCTTTAACGTAATTCCTTGCAGCACAGCGGTTTGAAGAGAAATCGCGCTGATATGCAATTCGTCGAAATTGGTCAAATTTTGATTGGCTTTATGCTGGTTGGAAATTACACTGCGCGCGTTCTGAATAGCTGTCTTCCGCAGCTCGTAAACCACTGACTTTTTTACTGTGATCATCATGTTTGAATTACTTCTTCACGCGTTTCCCGTTGCATTCGCTTTGGCTTCCTTTTGGTCGAACACTGAACGTAAATTACTGCTACTGAATTTAGGGTTATGTATTGCTATTGGCTCACTTTTGGTTTTCGAGCAAGCGTGGGGAGGAGCTGTAGTAATTACGGTGGCGGGGCTGAGTACCAGTTATCGTTTAATAAAACAAAAACTTCTGTCTCCTGTGGCAACCTACATTACATTAATCTCTATGATGGTTATTGTGCTGACGGTGAATAACCTAACCGGTAAAACATCGTTAGTTGAAGCTATGCCGGTGTTAACTTTTATGGCGTACCGGTTTGGTGAACTTCACTGCAAGGAAGCGGGTTTAAGGGTATGCATGATCATTGGCTCCATCAACTTCACTGCGTACGGAATAATTACGCAAACGTGGGGATTAGCCATTACTGAAGCCCTGTTTGCAGCCTCGAACCTGTGGTATTACATGAAGCTAAGACGTGCCATGCGTACCAGCCCTGTTTGAAGCATAAAATAGTTCATGTCAGACCGATAACTGCACTAACCTAATGACAAGAATGTGGATGTATTGAAACCATAGCCGCTTTGTGATTTATTGCGTCTTTAAAGGGAATCAAACTTTCACAGGGAAGACGATGCAACGCAAACCCATCGACAAGGCACTATTTCTTGGTGTTCCAGCATTTCTACTGGCTCTTTTTATTTTAAATATCACTGCAGAAGGTGAAGTTAAACTCGCGGCTACCCTAGGTAGTGTTGGGCTATGTATAGGCTTTTTCTCTTATTTAAGAAGCAGGCGCTTCGGTAATAGATATCCCGTTGAAAAATTGATAGAAAAAGATGGTGATTTTGTGGTGTTTCATTTTTTACAGGGACTTGATCGCCAGCCCCTCAGGGTGAACGCCAATACTATCTATGCGCTTAATTTTTCTCACCATTACCTTGGAGTCATTTTGGAAAGCGGCAACGGTAAAGGGTTCGACTTTCACTATCCTCATAAGGAAGCCGTAATAAAAGCGAGACTTCAAGTGGTGCTAGGTGATGATGGATTTAACAACGTAAAAAAGAATGTCTAAATAAAGCGAAAAAAGTGTAAAGAGAAGCCCGAAAGTAATGTTTACTCGCGGGCTTTTTTTATTTTATCAGTGTAAAAACTTACGCAAACACCACTGTCTTATTTCTGTGAATAATCACGCGGTCTTCTAAGTGGTAGCGCACGCCATGAGCTAATGCCGTTACTTCACAATCTTTACCCTTACGCACCATATCAGCTGCACTGTCGCTGTGACTAATACGCTTAACGCTTTGCTCAATAATAGGGCCTTCATCTAAATCTTTAGTTACGTAGTGACAGGTTGCGCCGATTAACTTTACGCCGCGATCATAGGCTTGCTGGTAAGGCTTAGCACCTGCAAAGCTCGGCAAGAAGCTGTGGTGAATGTTAATGGCTTTACCTTGCAATTCTTGGCAAAGCGTATCAGGTAAAATCTGCATAAAGCGGGCAAGCACGGTCAAATCAATTTTGTATTCTTGAAGTAAAGTCGTGATTTGCGCAAAAGCGGCTTCTTTCCCTAACGCTTTAAAGTCTACCCAATGGAAAGGGACTTTGTACCAGTCTGCAAACTGTTTCATTTGCGGGTGGTTGCCAATAATAACCGGAATATCACAGTGTAGTTCGCCTGTGTGCCAGCGGTGAAGCAGGTCAACTAAACAGTGAGACTCAAGGCTGGCAAGCAGAGCGACGCGCTGTTTTTTGCTGGAGTCGCTCAGCTTCCAGTTCATCTGATATTCGTTAGCAAGCGGGGTGAATTCTTTAACAAAGCTTTGATGATCTAACTTTAGCGAGTCGGTGCTAATTTCATGGCGCATGAAAAAGCGGCCGGTTTGTAAGTCAGTGTGATGGCTTGCTTCAACGATGGTAGCGTTATGGTCGGCCAAAAATTGCGACACGCTGGCAACGAGCCCAATTTGGTCTGGGCAGTCTATTACTAATCTAAATGTTTGTTGCATTTGGGCAGTTTGAATAAAAAAACAGGCTTTCTTTTTACCTGTGCCGCCATGTGTTGTAAAGGCGACGCGCTACTTTAAACCAGCTTAAATTGCTATAACTCATAATCACATGAGGTCTTAAGCTCAAAAGGTGCGAGTCAAATGGACATCAATTTACCCAAGTCAGCACGGTATTGCGTTTGCCTTTACTCGTCGGTTATCCCTCGGCGCAGCTTTTCTCTTACCGACATATTGTGTTTTAACGGCCAAGACTGGCGGATAGGGTAGACTACCCCTTGCGGTGTAGAGACAGACTCAAAAAGGTGAAATGCCGAAACGTGAACGTCTACATTGGGGCTGTAAAGGGGAAGAGGCAAGCTCGACGTAGCCTTTCTAACAAGCGTAACGTGAGGCTTATATTCTCTACTTTCTACCTCTATTGCCGCCTTGCGGGCTGCTTTTCGCGACAATTTGGCGAGTTCACCTAGCGCCTTTGGCGCATCTGTCGGCGAAGCGAAGAGTATCTTAGGGCCGTTCCATAATCCCGTCGCATCGAGGGTTAGAGAAAAGGGTTCGCTCACAAGCTGATCGAGTTCATACACCAACGCTTCGTGCTGCCGGTGATTTATCTCACCTAAAAAGCTAAGCGTTATGTGGAAGTTCGCCGCCGGCACTGCGTACGGTTGCGCGGGCCCTTGGCTATTGGTGTTGTCGTAGCGCGCATTGGTAGACTTTCGAGAGCGGGTATACTCGCTTTTTACCCATTGACGGGGCATAACTTCAGGCAATGCCTGTTGGCGCCAGCTATCTAGAGCAAGTTTTTCTGTGGCGCTAAGATCTAAACCAATAAAGCTTCGCATAGCTTTCCTCCTTCCAATTTGCCCTTTAGCTTGTACATCACGTTAATGTCCATATAAACCTAAGTTTATCATGGCGCTACCTGCGATTTCCAAAACAAGACGCAAGTATTGAGCTATTTGCCAAATCTAAAAAAATAGCAGTGAGGTTCGGGTGCATTGCTCAAATCAGGTACACTATACACATCAACTTATAACACCTTTATGCCCTTTATGTTACAGCCGTTTTCTCACTTACCCGCTTATGAACTCGTTACGCCGCTTGAAGAAGCTGTAGCCGCTAGCAACGTCATCATAGGGGCTCCTCCGGGCGCGGGAAAGTCCACCGTACTTCCTTTGTCACTGCTGAAATCATCGCTTAAAGGAAAAATATTACTTATGCAGCCACGGCGCGTGGTGGTGAGAAACCTTGCGGACTATTTAGCTAAGCAATTAAATGAAAATGTGGGCGAAACGGTTGGCTATCGCATTAAAGGGGAGTCGAAAACATCGTCTGCCACTCGGCTTGAGATCATAACCGAAGGGGTGCTGACTCGCATGATTCAGCAAGACCCTGAGCTTGATGGAGTAGCCGCTATCGTCTTCGATGAATTTCATGAACGCAGTATTCACAGTGACTTCGGTTTGGCACTAGCGCTTGAAGTACAGTCTGGGCTTCGCGATGACTTACGATTAGTTGTAATGTCGGCTACCTTGGATGTAGCACCCCTTCAAATGTTGCTCAATGCGCATAGCGTGCCGCCAGTGGTAAACTTGAATACGCAAGGGCGCATGTTTCCCGTTGACATCCGCTACACACAAGATGTGCAGGCGCATGAGTTAGTACCCAAAACCTGCAATATCATAAAGCAGGCCGTAGGCGAACACGACGGTGATATTTTGGTTTTCCTTCCTGGGCGAGGAAGCATCAATGCTGTTGCCAAAGAAATAAAAGGGTTAGCTGAGAGTGCGGACATGGCCGTTCACATGCTCTATGGAGCGTTAAGTAAATCTGTGCAACAAGCCGCTATTACGCCAGACCCGCAAGGCAGACGAAAAGTCATATTATCTACCAATATTGCTGAAACGAGTCTTACCATTGAAGGCGTGACGGTGGTTATTGATAGCCTATGGGAAAACAGTGCTCAGTATCATCCGTCCAGTGACATAACTGCGCTTACCCAGCAGCGCATTTCGCAAGCATCCGCCATTCAAAGAGCGGGGCGCGCGGGGCGTGTAATGGCCGGAACCTGCTATCGTTTGTGTAGCAAAAGCAGCTTCGAGCGTTTGGCCAAATACAATGCGGCGCAAATTGAAAAGGAAGACTTAAGTAGCTTTTTGCTTGATACCTTAGCCTGGGGCAGTAGCCCAGATACCTTGGCATTGTTGACGAAGCCTACACAAGCGCAGCAGCAGGTTGCACAACAAAAGCTTCAGCGGGTTAATGCTATCTCACAATCCAGTATTACTCCCTATGGAAGAGCGTTGGCCCAGTTACCTTGTCAACCTCACTTAGCCCATTTATTACTCACCGTTAAACAAGGGATTGATGGGCTTTGTGCTGATGACAACGACGCGCTTCGCCACGCCGCTCCCTTTGTTGTGGCTCTTAGCGAAAGTAATATCAGTGTAGGTGGCGCAACAAATGTCATGGATGCGCTGCTAAACGCTAATAGCATCACGCGCAGTCAGCTTACACAGCAAGCTACCCGTTATGCGCGCTACGTGCGAAATAATGATGGAAAAGCACAACGCTTTAAGCCTGATATTAACGAACTAGACGAGCAAGCCCTTGGGCTTTGTATCGCTATCGCATTTCCTTTGCAGGTGGGCTATAGGCGCAGTGCGTCAGATAAATCGGCAGAGAGCTCGAATACAACAAATGGTAAGCCTAAGACCGGTATAGTCGAATACAAACTGGCAAGTGGCAAAGGTGCAGAGCTCACTGCTGCTGGTAGTGCGTCCATTTTTAATGAGAGCGAAAATGGCGATGGACCATGGCTGGCAGTGCTCGACGGGCAGCTGATAAAAAGCACGGTGGCAATACGCTTGGCACAGTCAGTGCCTGAAAGCTGGCTGCGTTTAGCCTTTCCTGACGCGTTCAAAGAAAAGCGCAGCGTTATTCTGAACAGCCATACTGGGGTAATGGAAGCCAGAGTAAGTACGGGCTTTTATGAGATAACGTTAAATAGCACACCGGTTTCTGGACAGGAAAAAAGTCGTGAAAAAGCATTCTGGGATGATGCGTTATGCAACGCATGGTTCGCCTATCTTGATGCACTTCCTCTATCAAGCTGGCCGCTTTCTGACGCAGACTGGCAATGGTGGCGAAGAGTGGCAATGGCTGGGAAGCTCAATTTGCCACAAGACAAAGCCTTCGATGAACCCGATCCGTGGCCGTTGTCATTGAGCGCTCTCGTGCACCAGGCCAAAGACAGTTTAGCGCCCGTCTTAAAAAACTGTAAAAACATCAAAAACCTTAAGCAGTTACCGTGGAAAACAGCCTTGAATAATGGTCTTTCTTGGCCTCAGCAAGATGCCTTAGCCACACTCTTGCCAACTCACGTGACTATTCCAACGGGCAGAGAGGCTAGCCTGGATTATCGCGATAATGGAGATGTGGTGCTGTCGGTCAAAATGCCAGAGTTATATTCTCAAGGCACGCCATTAACGATAGCGGGTGGGCGAATTACCGTTGTATGTGAGCTGCTGTCGCCAGCAGGTAGGCCATTGCAAACCACCAGTGATTTAGCCGCCTTTTGGCATGGCAGTTATAAGGAAATACAAAAAGAAATGAAGGGGCGCTATCCAAAGCACTTTTGGCCAGATGAC
Organism: Alteromonas sp. BZK5; assembly: GCF_014349115.1. NCBI lineage: Bacteria > Pseudomonadati > Pseudomonadota > Gammaproteobacteria > Alteromonadales > Alteromonadaceae > Alteromonas > Alteromonas sp. BZK5. Next base: position 31,616 of record NZ_JACSOE010000025.1, read on the forward strand.
CCCGCAAATGCATCGCCGACCAGCAAAACAAAAAAGCATATGTAGCGCGCTGATACGGCTACACAAACCATCGTTTTCAGGTGATTTTTATTTATTTTAAACAAGAGAAGTATCTATACGCCATTTTCCTTTATGCCAGTTTCGTACACAGTATGTTTTTTACGACAGTGGTCGTACGCTGAAACTTGCGCTAAGTTGGAGTATGAAACCTCACTCTTATTTACAGGTTAAACTCCGCAATGAAATTATCTTGTATTGCTACTGCTGCTTTTTTATTTGCTACTTCAATTAACGTTTACGCTCACGATTTTTGGCTAGAACCCACAGCATATCGTTCTCAAGAACCGAATTCGCTGGCATTGCAGTTTAAAGTGGGTCATAAGGAAGATACCTCTCATTGGAACCTTGCATGGGATAGAATAGTCGCGTTGCGCACCTACTCTTTTGACGGTGTGACTGATATGGCTGCCAGTGTTGTACCTAAAACCTCAATGCTGCCGGGCATGGCAAAAACAACCAAGCTCCCATCCGGTACTCACGTCATAGGGTTTGAAAGCTATCACGCCACAAGCACATTAAGAGCGAAGAAGTTTAATCAGTATGCAAAAGAAGAAGGCTTAACTGAGGTATTGGCGCACCGCAAGGTGAGGGGACAAAACGACATCGCCGGCAAAGAGCTGTACTCTAGAAAGGCGAAAACCATTGTGCAAGTTGGCGATGCGGTAACGAACAACGTATTAAAACCCATTGGCCACACATTGGAAATAGTGCCTCTTGAACATCCTTACAAGCTTGCAGGAAACACGCTATCTGTTCAGGTATTATTTAAAGGTAAGCCTTTGAGTAACGCGCTTATCGATGCGTATTCCTTGGTTGATCACAGCGCTAAAGAGCAAGCGGTTAAAACGGATAGTGAGGGCAAGGCGACATTTAAATTTGACGTCGAAGGACCTGTAATTCTGAATACAGTTTGGGGAGTCCCACTTACAAATAGCTCGGCTGCAGATTTCGAAACCTATTTTTCAAGCTTAACGTTTGAGTACTTTCAGTCACCAACAAAGTGAGTGGTTTACACCTTGTAGGCCACTGAAAATACCAAACAGTGAATGCGCGCCAGAAATGGCGCAGCATATATCAAATTTAAGAAGTCGTCGTTTCAAGGTCGATCTTAAGTGCAGCCATCACTTCAAGGCCTGGGAAACCATCTGCAATCATGTTGTTACTAATTTGGTAATTGCGAATGCCTTCACGGGTAGCGGGGCCAATAATGCCGTCAGGCTTACCCACATCAAAGCCCAAATCATTCAGCTTGCTTTGAAGGGCAATAATATCTTTGCGATTGTACGCAGGTAGATCCGGTAACGTGGCTTTAATGCCAGACGCGCCAGCGATGCGGTCGGCCAATACACCTACGGCAATGGCATAAAACTCTGAGTTGTTCCAGCGCATAATAACGCGGAAGTTTTTGTAGGCGATAAAGGCAGGGCCGTTGTGACCAGCTGGCACAATAACATAGGCGGTAGTATCGCCTTCGCCCAATTCAGAACCATCAGCTTTTTTCACGCCTTGGGCGTGCCATTCACTGAGAGATTTTCTATTTTTATAGCCTGACTCTTGATAGTCAAAGTTCTCCGGCAGTTGCACTTCACGACCCCAGCGGAAGCTGCGCTCCCAACCCAAGTTGGCAAGAAAGTTTGCCGCAGAAGACAACGCATCTTCTTCACTTGCCCACAAGTTTATTTGTCCGTCGCCATCGCCATCAATAGCGTAGTGGGTATAGGCCGAAGGCATAAATTGGGTGTGCCCCATGGCACCGGCCCACGAGCCAATCATGTCTTCTTTTTGCAGCTTCTCTCGCTCCATTAATTCCACAGCAACAAGAAACTCTTGGGTGAAGTAGGTGCTTCGTCGCTTATCACACGCTAAAGTGGCAAGCGAATCGAGTACCGGCATTTTGCCTTTGTAAGAGCCAAAGTTTGTTTCTAGCCCCCAAAAAGCAAGCAGATAATGAGGAGGCACGCCGTATTTTTCACTTAGCTTATGCAAAAGCTTGTCGTGCTTTGCATACATCTCTTTACCTTTTTCGGTACGCCAGTCGGTAACGCGCTTGCTGAAGTACCCCGGAAAGGTTTGTACAAATTCTGGTTGGCTTCGGTCTAGCTCAATCACACGATCTTGGTGAACAAGACGAGGAAACACATCATCGATAGTCTGCTGGCTAACCCCTTCCTGCTTGGCTTTATCAGCAAGCGCTGCGGTGCAGCTAGCGAATTGTTCATTGGCTAGCGCTGAATTCATTGTCGCACCCGCGAGAAGCAGCGCCATAGACGTGCGAAGTGACGGTCGAAGAAATGAGGCGTAAGACTTGGCCCCTTTAGGCGAACGAGTAGAGAAAAAAGAAGACTTAAATGAAGCTAAGCGCATAGTACGGTTCCTGTGTTACTTGCCAGCATGCTATCGCATTGTGACCGTGAAACGCGAGTAAAATTCATTTTAGTCCTTCAACATATTAGCGCCATGGGACGTTTCAGAAGTATACAAATTCGGAGTGTGCATATTTGGAAACAGTTGTTGAGAGGCGGTCCGAATGGTAATGTTGATACTATTAAAACTAACGTTTTAAAGGCGTTCGTTAAATCCATATCGCAATATGTGCGATGTCATCCTCAATGATCTTCATGGCGTTTTCACGTGGCAAAAAGACAGACAAAAGACAATCCATCTTCAAAAAGTAAAGCATCAAGCAATGGCAAAGGCTCGGCCAAGCGCTCGTGGTTTTTCAAACTGTTTTGGCGAGTCACTCTTATTGGTTTGGTTGTGCTTGGGGCGTATGCCTTCTACCTTGACGCCCAAATTAAGCATGCGTTCTCTGGAAATAAATGGGAAGTTCCCGCGCAGATCTTCGCCCGTCCGTTGGAAATCAGCAAAGGTGAAGAGATAACGCCCCAAGAAGTCATTGATGAGCTCAATTTGCTGGGCTACCGCAAGGTAACCTTTGCCGACAGTAGCGGTGAATATAGCTATCAAAATAAGGTGCTGACTGTGCAGCGCCGTGCGTTTCAGTTTCCAGAAGGTGCAGAGCCTCTGCGTCATATAGTGATAACGTGGGAAGGTGCACGTATTGGGGAAATTTATGACAAGTCGCAAGGCCGCCCGTATGGTTCTGCAAAGCTAGAACCCTGGTTAGTGACGCGCATGACAAGCGGGTCTCAAGAAGACCGTATGCTGGTAACGTTAGACACCATTCCTGACATGTTGCCAAAAGCGCTAACCCTGGTGGAAGACCGCAATTTTTATAATCACCATGGCGTTGCGCCGCTTTCAATATTGCGGGCTCTAATGGCAAACATTGCAGCCGGACGAACGGTTCAAGGCGGGAGTACGCTAACGCAGCAGCTGGTTAAAAACATGTTTTTAACCCGTGAGCGTTCCATTGTGCGTAAGGCAAAAGAAGCCATTATGGCGGTAATCATTGATGCCCGTTACAGCAAATCCGAAATTATTGAAGCGTACTTAAACGAAGTGTTTTTGGGGCAAAATGGCGATATGGCCGTACATGGTTTTGGGCTTGCCAGCTATTTCTATTTTGACCGACCAGCTAACGAGCTAAGTACGCCCGAAATAGCCACGTTGGTTGCTATTATTAAAGGCCCATCTTATTACAACCCACGCAAATATGCTGAGCGCACTAAAGAGCGTCGTGATTTAGTGTTGCGCATGCTGTTTGATGAAAATGAAATTAGTCGTCAAGACTACGAACGTTTTGTGAATATGCCGTTGGGGCTCGCCAGTGGGGCTAGCTTGGCAAGCGGTAAACACCCTGCTTTCATGGAGCAGGTTCGTCGGGAACTCAATGAAATTCTGGCTGAGCCTAGCTTAAGAGATTCGGGCGTAAAAGTGTTTACAACACTTGATATCGTAGCCCAGCGCCGCGCTGAAAGCGCATTGTCGGGTACGCTAGACGGTTTGCAAAAAGACAGGAAAGTGCCATTACAGGGCGCAATGGTAGTCACAGATAGTGCAAGTGGTGAAGTACGCGCTATCGTTGGCGGAAAAGACTTTGCGTTCAAAGGCTTTAACCGAGCACTAGACGCAAAACGCCCAATAGGCTCGTTGATTAAACCTGCGGTTTACTTAACCGCACTAGAAGATCCAACACAATTTAACTTGGCAACGCCGCTTAAAGACGAGCCCATTACCCTTGAAAGTCGAAATGGAAAAACGTGGTCGCCGCAAAACTACGATAAAGAGTTCAGAGGCCAGGTGCCTTTACTTCAAGGGCTAGTCGAGTCTTTAAATATACCTACGGTTAATTTAGGCATGCAGATAGGGCTTGATGCGCTAGCCGATACGATAGAGCGATTAGGGGTAACCACCCCCGTAGATAAAGTACCGTCGTTGACCCTTGGTGCTTTTGAATTGACACCATTTAGTACAAACCAAATGTATCAGACCTTATCAAATGATGGGCGTTACATACCTCTTCATACGGTGACTTCTGTAGTAACAGCAGATAATGCGCTGCTTTGGAAAAAGGCGGAGTTTTTTGCTCAGCGCACCGATGAGGCGGCGACCTATTTGCTCAACTATGCCTTGTATAAAGTAACCACCGAAGGTACTGCGAAGCGCATCGGTTGGAATTTTGGTAATGTGAATATGGCTGGCAAAACGGGCACCACAGACGATTACCGCGATAGCTGGTTTAGTGGCTTCGATAGAAACAATGTGGTTACGGTTTGGGTCGGCAATGATGACAACCAACCGGTTTATTTGACCGGTGCAGGTGGGGCCTTGCCCGTCTTTATAAACTACATGAAATCTCAGTCACCCAAGTCATTATCAAGGCGTTTCCCGAAAGGCTTAGGCATTGCACATTTTGACGCCAAGACCGGCGCGGTTGTGGTTGCAGGATGTGCTGGGAGTTTAAGCGTACCGGCTATTTTGGATGTGCTTCCTCCACCTCAACAAGATTGTTCAGGCCGTCCCGTAGACAAAGACAGCGACAAGGATGATAAAAGCTGGTGGGAACGGATATTCGGATAAAAAAACTCCAGTAAGAAGATAGAAAACACAATCACTTGGCTGGGATACAGTCCGTGCTTTCTATCTCCCTCTGGAGTAAAAGGCCCAGGGAAGGCAAATCTTTTAGCGGTAGTCGGTTAGGTTCCTATTTGTTTTTATTGCGTTTTCAGTGACCTTTCTGAAGGAATAGGCGCGCTGTTGAAAACACCAGCGCACTGACTACAAACGCAATAACCGGTCCGAGTACCACCATAAATAGGGTTGCGGCGGTTAACATGTGCATTCTCCTTATGCGTCGTTATCGTCTGAGCTGATAGGCTCAATCGGCGTAATAGTGATGTCAGCAACCAATGCATTTGCTTCTTCTACTTCTGGCTCAAACGTATGGCTTGCAGTTAACACGTCATAAGTCACGCCTAGGTCCAAGTTCTGCTTTACGTCATGCATTGCGCTTTCAACGATAAAATCTGTATGCGAAACAATGTTGTTCTGAGTGTCGTCAGCGAACGCTGATGCGCTCAATACGCTAGTTGCTAAAGTTAGTGCAGTGAAAGTTTTGCGACCGATAAACATAGTAATCTCCAAAAATTAAGTTAGACACTGCACTTGAACATACTGCGTGGCAGCTATCATGTTGCTAAAGGTTTCGATAATAAGTCGTTATCAATTAACAATTAGTTTATAGCGAGGGATGTGCCAACTCGTAAAAATAAGGTAAGTATATGAATTTATTGAATTTTAACTTTTGATAAAAAATGAAGGTGGAATTGGGGGATTAAAGAAATACTAAAATTTAGCGAATTTAATGTAGAGGTGGTCAAAATGACTAACGCAAATTTTTTAACACTTGCGCAGCGACACTGGTGACTATGAGAAAGGTCAGAAAAAGGGGCGCTAGTCTATAAAGAAGAGCAGCGCCGCCAATGTATAAAAGAGTGAATAGGTCTAGGACGCTTTACTTCTAAATTGTGAAACCATTGTCACTACTAGCGCAATGATCACACCAGCAGCAATACCAACAACACCATCAGCAAGTATAGACATAACCAGCGATGCGTCTGGGATAAGTGCGGTAAACCAGTCGGTAATAACGTGCAAAAAGCCAATGCTGTGTGTGAGGATGCCACCACCGACTAAAAACATAGCAACAGTGCCTACAACCGCAAGGGTTTTCATTAGTGCGGGGGCGGCAACTAATAACGCTCTGCCAATAAATCGTTGAAGAGTGTTCATTGAACCTGTTAACGACTTGCGAAGCATGTAAAGCCCAACATCGTCCATTTTAACTAGTGCCGCTACCAGCCCATAAACGCCAAGGGTAATCGCTAAGCTTAGTGCTACTAGTACACCAATTTGCGTAGTAAGTGTTGCATCGGTCACTGTGCCTAATGCAATTACAATAATTTCAGCAGACAGTATAAAGTCTGTGCGTATAGCGCCTTTAATTTTATCTTTCTCAAAAGCTACCATATCTACATCTTCGTGGGTAAGCGCTTCTATTCTGGCTTCTCGTGTTTTTTCTTCATCTTCGTGGGGAAGATATTTGTGCAGCAGTTTTTCCGCACCTTCAAAACATAAATATAACCCGCCCAGTACCAAAAGGACGGTTATAAGTGAGGGCACAAAAGCACTGATGGCTAATGCCGCAGGAACCAATATGGCTTTATTAATAAGTGAGCCTTTTGCTACTGCCCATACAACAGGTAGCTCTCGGTCGGCTTTAACGCCTTGGACCTGGTCGGCGTTTACCGCTAAATCGTCGCCCAAAACGCCCGCTGTTTTTTGCGCAGCGACTTTCGACATGGTTGCGATGTCGTCCATTAACGTTGCTATATCATCAAGTAGGGCAAGTAAGTTAGCTGCGGCCACGTCGAATATCCTTTGTTATGTATTACAGTTAGAGTAATCCCCAGTAAATAGCAGCTTAGCGTACTTAAAACATGTGTGATATACAATCAGGAATAATGCCGATAAATCACAGTTCTTTTTAGGCAATTTGCAGGGCTATTACCAACAGAAAAGGCGAAATCAGAGGAAGTGTGAGTTGAGAAGAGCACGCTCGTGCTCTTCTCATGTTGAAGTTAATTACCCCAAATGTTGTTTACCAGTTCTGGATGATCAACGAAAGGGTTTCGATTGTTCTGGAAATTGAAGGCAGCGTCATTCCTATCGATTTCCTTTTGGCTTACAGGGTCTTGAGAATGCCAGCTTAACAGCAGAGTTAAGAACCAGCTTTCAAATACTTGATCACTCGTACCATTCAACACTGCGTCGCCATAGGTGCTATTCGTTTCCCAATTTGCAATGACGTTTTCATAACGTGTCGCCATGTAGAAATACGCTCTAGCGAAGTCACCTTTGAACTCGTCGATGGGCTCAAAAACGGTGCCTGTATAACCAGAAGCAGAAGAGCCTGCGCCCAGTTTGGAACCATTCGATGACGTATAAGTAGCACTTGCGACATCACCGTACGGATAGCTACTTCGGCGACCGTTAACGTAGCCGTCGGTTGCAAAAACGTGATGAACATCAGTATTCATTGGCGAGACTGCACCGCCAAACCAGCTGCGCGGGAAGGCGTGTTCGCGGTTATAGCAACTGCCTTCTCCACTATAGCTGCCACACTGGTCAGAACCAGCCGTGTAGCTGTAAGCGTCACTGCCATTTGGGTTTTCTGAATACATGTCCAAAATGGAGCCGTCATTTTCATAGTAGCTGTCGCTTGTGTATGAAATATAGAATGTCCAAAGGTCGCCATAGCTTTGTGTATTATGATTTTTGATAATGTTGTAAAGCTCGGTTTTTAACGTATAGCCTGACAGACCGTTGGCACTTGCATAGTAACCAGTGAGTTCTGATGAACCACCACTGCCACCACCACTCGTTGTGCCAACGCTAAAGTTGGTGCTTTCACTCGCGCCGAAAGAACCGCCATTAGCAACAGACACGCCCTCTATTAGCAAGTTATAGCTGCCAGAGCCATAGGAGCAGCAGATTCCATCGCCATAGGCATCACTAATGGTAAAGGTATATTCTCCATCAGTAAGGCAAACCGCTTCAGTATAACTTTGGTTGTTAGCGTAGTTGCTGCCAGAGGCTTCAACTTGGTTGTTTGCGTTAGTTATTTGCCAACTGGTTTCACTGCCGTAATTGTCGGTAGTTAAGTTCAAAACGCCTGAATGGCTAGCACACGTGCTTCCACCGCCGTTATTGCCACCTGACCCAAGCGTAGTCGGCTCGAATGCGTCTACATAGACGGTTTCTGACCCATCAAAGCCAGTCTGATCATAAAAGCGTAACCCCACCTCAATCTCTTTTGACGCTGTAGCGGAATAAGAGAAAGTAAGCTGTTGCCAGTTTCCAGTTGATGAGTTGTCAGAATAACCTTGATAACCGTCTACATATAGGCGTGCTTTTACAGCACCTTCAGTGTGATATAGCCTCACTGAAAATTCATAATTTTGACCGGCGGTTACATTGATTGTCTGACGGAAGTCAGTTGAACCTTGCGTTGTCGTATTGACGGTAACTGCAGCTGACTTGCTTCCCGAGAATGAGTAGACCGAGTTTTCAGCTACACTAATGCCGGAGTCGATAGTTGACCATGAATTAGGTGCGCCAGACGTCCATGTTTCAAAGTCTCCATTGGAGACCTGACCCATAGCGATAGCGGGTAATAACGCACCTGCCAAGCCGACTATTTGACGTAAGTTTATATTCATTTATTTTCCGTTATTGTCTTTATTTTAAATGTATATTTGTTCCTTAAATGTAGTGTTCGACGCCTTCCTAGGCGTATCAAATATTGCACGTATTTGTGACAAAATGAATAAAAGTGCTTAATCTAACGGCAGAGAGTACTGAGTTAACGGCAAGGAAATAGATGCAAATAAACGGTAAGTTAAGCGAAAGATCAGTACTACCTATTATGGACTGTTGGGAGCAATAAAATGACTGACAGCCCAATTCCATCGCTATCCGTACGCTCATATACGAAGCAAACGTGCCGCCATAAACACAACTACTTTCAGTTAGTGCTGCCCATCAACGGACATATCTTGATAGAAATCGATAATTTTAGCGGGCGAGTAGGCGTTGGCGAAGGCGTATGCATAGCGCCGAATGAGGTCCATTATTTTAGCGCTAACGAACTGTCAAAATTTATTGTGGCGGACTTGGAGTATGTGCCAGTTAATTTAAATGACAGGTTGCACCCGATATTTCAGGTAACGTCAGCATTACAGGCGTTTTTATCGTTTGTAGAGATTCAAATTAGCCAGTTTGCTGACCAAGGCCATGAAGAAATACTGGCGCTATTTTTAACCTTGCTAGAAACATCCTTGAAAGGATGCAGCATGGATAAGCGAATGACTCCTGTATTAAGCCATATTCATCGCGACCTTGCCCGAGGCTTTACACAGGTGGAGTTAGCACGGATAGCCTGCATGGGAACAACGCAATTCAAAACACGCTTTAAAGAAGCCACCGGGCATAGTTTACGAGATTACCTTGTAAAAGTGAGGATGGAAAAGGCCAAAGCACTACTTAGAAATACCGATACACCAATGTTGGGTATAGCTCAGCTAACAGGGTATGAAGATGTTGCAGCATTCAGTCGCCGCTTCAAAGCGTATTTCGGGCGCCCCCCTAAGTTTTTCAAAAGAAAGTGACTGTGATAAGGGCTTACCTCACATGACGGTAAATCGTTGATAGAGACAACTAGTTAATCTCTTCGTCTTTAGGAAGTTTATTGACTCTGGCTTCTATAAATCGTTTGTGGTCGTCCATTTTGGTGCATTCTAAGGTTCCACCAGCAATTCCACTCAATATCGCCAAAGTTTTATTGGTCGTACTGCTACAGTTTACGCGTTTTGAAGGGCGTCGATTTTCATTAGCTTGTATTTGCTGTGTGCTTGGCCCGCTAAGCACAGGACTATTTTTACGCTCTTGAAATGCTTTTGCTGCCTGTTCTGCGTCTTCAGCGACTTTGTCACTGTGATACTTTTCAAAGTAGAGGGCTGCGCCATCTTTTACCGACAGATTCAGCGAGCCTGCGCGCCGATTTGCGTCTTTTGATAAAGTGGGCGACGGCAGTGTATTAGTCGGCTTACTTTCAACGGGTACCTGCTGTTTATCGGGCTCAGCATTTTTCTGCTGCTTGGACGCAGGGCTTTCTACAATTTCATTCTTACTATCAAGTGCTTCAGTCGCTTTGGTTGCTTCAGGCTTCAACTCAATTTCTTGCCTTTTAGGGGAAACATCGATTGGTTTAGTTTCTTGTGGTTTAGCTTGGGCAGAAGGGCGTGGAACGGGGGGATAGTAAAGTCTGGCGCTTATCTCCGGCGTTCGCTCCAAAACATTTACTCGTGCTTTTTGGTTGTTGATGCCCATTTGAGAAAGTATGACCACTACGATGACCCCAAACACATGTGCACAGCCCGAAATTAATAGTGGGCGCCACGCCGTTTTCTTTGCAACGGAATGGTGTTCAATGCTGCGCTCAGGCGCAAAGAAAGATGGGGTGATAGTCGTCATAGTAAACAACAGACCATGGGCCCTATCGAATAGTTCCATCCTAATTTCATCGCACTTTTTAGTCCTCTCACCTTACCGCAACCTCATACCGCTTCAAAATTGGGCAAATTTTTAACAGTGCACCATTAGTGTGCATTATTTTTGTGCGTTCATGAAGCGTTTGCTTGTATGTGTTTGATTTATTTGGCTAATCATTTGTGGCATGGCTCTTGGTTTATCTTCCCATAGTTGGAAACACGACCATAAATCACAGAATAACCAAAACAAACTGGGAGCAACTCATGAAACTAGTCACAGCGATCATCAAGCCGTTCAAGCTAGATGATGTTCGTGAAGCCATTTCAGAAATCGGTATCGACGGTTTGACCGTGACCGAAGTGAAGGGCTTTGGACGTCAAAAAGGACACACTGAACTTTACCGCGGAGCGGAATATCAGGTGGATTTTCTACCTAAAGTCAAACTGGAAATTGCTGTTCAGGATGATCAAGTAGAGCGCCTGGTAGAAGCCATCGTTGGCGCTGCCAAAACAGGCAAAATTGGAGACGGCAAGGTGTTTGTTTACGACCTTGAACACGCCGTTCGTATTCGAACTGGTGAGTCGGATAGCGACGCGCTGTAAGCCACAACGATATATTTGCGGAGAAAACCATAATGGAAATCACTTTTGAACTTGGGTATGCGCTAGATACCTTTTATTTTCTAATCTGCGGTGCACTGGTTATGTGGATGGCTGCAGGTTTTGCGATGCTTGAAGCAGGTCTTGTTCGAGCGAAAAACACCACAGAAATTCTAACTAAAAACGTGGCGCTATTCGCTATCGCTTGCACTATGTACATGATTTGCGGTTACGGCATTATGTACGGTGGCGGCGACTGGGGTCCATTCCTAAGCGGTATCATGGCTGATGGCGCAACAGGTGTCGCTGAAGAGCCAGCAACATATGCACCTTCTGCTGACTTCTTCTTCCAAGTAGTATTTGTTGCAACAGCAATGTCTATCGTATCTGGTGCGGTAGCTGAGCGTATGAAGCTTTGGGCATTCCTAGCGTTCGCAGTTGTTATGACGGGCTTCATCTATCCAATGGAAGGTGCTTGGACATGGGGCGGCGAAGCAGTATTCGGTATGTATACGCTTGGCGACCTTGGTTTCTCTGACTTTGCAGGTTCAGGTATTGTTCACATGGCTGGTGCAGCTGCTGCTCTTGCTGGTGTTCTTGTGCTTGGTGCTCGTAAGGGTAAATACACCGCTGACGGTAAAGTAAACGCGATTCCAGGTGCAAACTTACCGCTTGCAACTTTAGGTACATTTATCCTGTGGATGGGTTGGTTTGGCTTCAACGGCGGTTCAGTACTGGCTACTGCAACTGTTGAAAGTGCAAACTCAGTAGCGATTGTATTCATGAACACAAATGCTGCAGCTGCTGGTGGTGCAATTGCTGCACTTATCGTAGCACGCATTCTATTCGGTAAGGCTGACCTAACCATGGTACTTAACGGTGCGCTAGCCGGTCTTGTAGCTATTACAGCAGAGCCTTCAACACCTACACCACTACAAGCTACGCTGTTCGGCGGCCTTGGTGGTATTTTAGTAGTGCTTAGCATTGTTGCACTAGACAAGCTTAAGATTGACGATCCAGTGGGCGCAATTTCAGTTCACGGCGTGGTAGGTCTTCTAGGTCTTATCCTTGTACCTTTCACTAACGATGGTTCAAGCATCTCTGGTCAGCTAATTGGTGCAGCGACTATCTTTGTATGGGTATTCGTAGTGAGCCTAGTGGTATGGCTAGTGATTAAAGCGGTTATGGGTGTACGTGTGAGCGAAGAAGAAGAATTCGACGGCGTAGACATGAGCGAATGTGGTCTGGAAGCATACCCAGACTTCACAAGCAGCCGTTCGTAAGAGAGTCTCGATTAGGCAACGAAACAACAATAACAATAATGCCTTATTACTTCGTTTAAGCCCCGTTAATGCGGGGCTTTTTTCGTTTCATGCAATGTGTTTTAAGACCATTATTGAGCTTAGGAAAAGAGCCTAGGCGTAATGTGACAATAACGCTACACTATGAATCGATAAACTAACGCTAGATTTATTATCGGCAACGTTTTAGTAAAAGGACGGTTATGACTGCAAGTGTGCGACTTCTACCTTTGATACTGGCTTTCTTTAGTATCAGCTGTTTGGGCTATGACAGAATAACGGGGCATCCCTTTGCAAGTCGCTCAGAAGTTATTGCAAAGAACGGCATGGCAGCAACAAGCCAACCATTAGCTACGCAAGTGGCGTTGGATATTTTAAAACAAGGCGGCAGTGCAGTTGATGCAGCTATTGCAGCCAATGCCATGTTAGGTTTAGTTGAGCCTACAGGCAGCGGTATTGGCGGCGACCTATTTGCCATTGTGTGGGATGCAAAAGAAGAAAAGCTAGTCGGTTTAAACGCTTCTGGCCGTTCACCCAGACAGTTAACCAAAGCGGTGTTTGCCGAGCGTGGTTTGCATCAAATTCCAAAATTTGGTCCGCTACCCGTTTCTGTCCCTGGCGCTGTAGATGGCTGGTTTGCACTACACGAAAAATTTGGCAAGCTGCCCATGTCTGCGCTGCTTACGCCATCTATCAAATATGCCCGTGAGGGGTTTCCTGTTTCAGAAGTCATTGCCTATTACTGGCAGATGAATCAAGAGCGAATTGGTCACTATGACGGCTTCGCAGAGACTTTTCTTATCGACGGGAAAGTTCCGCAAAAAGGCGATGTTTTTAAAAACCCTGGCTTAGCCGTGACCTATGAAAAGATTGCGACAGGCGGGCGAGATGCTTTTTATAAGGGCGATATCGCACGCACTATCGATGCTTACATGAAGTCTCAAGGCGGCTTTTTGTCATACCAGGATTTGTCATCACATACCTCGGAGTGGGTAGAGCCCGTCTCTGCTAACTATCGCGGGTATGATGTGTGGGAACTTCCGCCCAACGGACAAGGCATAGCGGCACTACAGATTCTCAATGTGCTTGAGCACTATGATATCGAAGGAATGGGGTTTAACTCAGCAGACTACATCCATACCTTTGTTGAAGCCAAGAAGCTCGCCTTCGAAGATCGCGCTAAGTTCTATGCGGATCCAGACTTCAACGATATTCCAGTCGACTGGCTAATTTCGAAAGAGTATGCCGCTAAGCGCCAGAAGCTCATAGATAATGAACGCGCAGCGAATCGCGTTGATGCGGGTATTTATGAAGGGGATACCATTTATCTGACCGTTGCTGATAAAGAGGGCAATATGGTGTCCTTAATTCAAAGTAACTACCGCGGAATGGGCTCAGGCATGACACCTCCAGGGCTAGGTTTTATTCTTCAAAATAGAGGTGAGATGTTTACCCTTGAAGAAGGGCACTTTAATGAATATCGCCCGGGAAAGCGTCCATTTCACACCATTATCCCGGCTTTTGTAACAAGAAACGGTAAGCCAGTGATGAGCTTTGGCGTGATGGGCGGTGGAACTCAGCCTCAAATGCATGCGCAAATTATTGTAAACATTCTCGACTTCGGAATGAATTTGCAGGAAGCGGGGGATGCTCCACGCATACTGCACAGTGGGTCGAGTAGCCCAACGGGCGCGTTGATGACTGATGGTGGCTATGTGAGCTTAGAATCGGGGTTCAGTGAAACCGTTCAGCGAGAACTCATGGAGCGGGGGCATAAGCTTCAACGCGTGGTAGGCGCGTTCGGTGGCTATCAGGCCATCGCTTGGGACGAGCAGAAAGGTGTCTATTTTGGCGCTTCAGAAACGCGAAAAGATGGACAAGCCGCGGGCTATTAAGCACACTAGTGTAAATAATAGGCGGCGGAGTTAATTTGTTCCCCGTTTGCTGCTTCGCTTTAAAGGGTTTCAAAGTTTGAAGCAGCCGCTACACTTTACGATAAGGTTCGCACAACAAAGCGCGGCGAATGATCGCCAGCAGCGAAACGTCAGAACAAGGCGTTAATAACAACAAGAGCGGCAATGACACAACCACAAAAAGGCCTCTGCGCTGAGCCAAATTTACATGCACAGTATTTATTACTGAACGTCATTGATGACGATAGCCAAGCCGTACGCGCCAAACTATCTCGCGTGCTGGATATATTCGAGCATTTTGAGAATGAGCACTACGAAGCCATGGTAACCGGGGTTGTCGCTATTGGCACCGGTTACTGGGCTGAGGTATACCCCGGTTTGATACCTGTTGAGCTTGCCCCTTTTCCTGATATGCAGTGTGACGATAGAAGTGCCCCCACCATGCCTTGCGATCTCTTCATTCAAATTCGCGCTGATAGGCTGGATATTTGCCATGCGGTTGGCATTGAAGTGATGGATTTGTTGCGTATTCATGTAGAACTGGTGGAGCAGATAAGAGGGTTTAGGTACTTAGATGGCCGTGACCTCAATGGTTTTCTTTATGGCGCAGATAATCCACGTGGCATGAAGCGGAGACAAGTCGGGATTATTGGCGAAGATGATCCTGATTTTAGCGGTGGCAGCTATGTTCACATACAACGCTATCGCCATGATTTAAGGCGCTGGAATAGTCTTTCAAGCCGTCAGCAAGAACAAGTGATGGGCACCACGCAAGAGCACAATTTGGTAAGTAGCGAACTATCTGAATCTTCACATTGTGTTAGGGCAAGCACTGTTGCGCCCGATGGCGACGAACCAAGGCTAATTAAGCAAGGCATGCCATACGGTGATATGGCCTCTCAAGGCTTATTCTTCGTAAGCTGTAGTGCCAGTGCGCGGCCATTTAAACAGATGCTCCACAGCCAAATATACGGCAACGGTGAAGGCGATTATGACAGATGGCTGGACTTTACCAGTGCTGAAACAGGTGCTGCGTTTTTCGCGCCATCCATTAATTTTATTCGCCAGCAGGCTAAGTTATCTGAGTCCTAAATTTAACCGTCGCTTATGGCCATTGGGATTAGTAGACTAGCGCACCATCCCAATCCTCCTTAAAATCGACGCTTTTGTAAATTCGACAAACATCTATGTGATGATGCGCTAGCGAATCGTTTGGGCTCATAGCGACAGCGGTCTCAAAAAAAGAAATGGCCTCGTCCCACTGCTGATTTATACGGCATGCGATACCTGCGGCAATCTTGGTCTGAACCGCCAACTTCTTTTCCTGCTCACTCTCTGAAAGGTGGCTTAACACCTCGTATATTTCAATTGGCGCTTTTCGTCCTTTCACTCTTACCCAGTCAAGCAAGCGGGTTTTAATTGGGAAGCCAGACCCTATGGTCTGAAGAACTTGGGCACTTACGATAATATCCGCCTCGTATTTGGGGGTTAAAGCTTCTAAGCGAGAAGCAATGTTTACGCTATCGCCAATGACGGTGGTATCCATCCTATCTTCTGAACCTACCGTACCCATAATAACAGGCCCAAAGTGGATACCTATTCCCATATTAATTGGTTCGTAGTTACTGTTCTTTCTATGGCCGTTATATATTGTCAGCGCTTTGCGTAAGTCGAGCGCAGCATTAACCGCATCCATAGCTTTTTGTTGTGAAGATCCTTCGCGATGATCGAACAGCGCCATAATGGCGTCGCCCATGAACTTATCAATAAAACCGTGGTTTTGATGAATAGGATCGTTCATTCTGGTGAAATAAGAATTAAGAAAGTTCATCAACTCTTGTGGCGTAATACGTTCAGAAAAACCGGTAAAGCCTCTGATATCGCAAAACATAATCGCAACGTCGTTTTCAGCCGCATAGCCAAGACCCAGCGCGTCTACGTCAGAATTCGACATGTGCTCCACAAACTGCTTTGGAATGAATTTTTGAAAGGTTTGTGTAAGCCTTTGGGCCTCATCGGCAGCTGTGTGAAAGTGCGTTTCGTCGTCGTTTTTTGCGACAGTGGTGGAGACATGACGCCGACGTTTAAATTGGCTAGCTCTGTATGCAAACCGACGGCTGCGCCTTACGTGCAAAGTTGTGATAGCGACACTGTAGAGAAAAAGCGCGCAAATAGCGCCAAACTGCCAATCCATTGATAACACCACACCTATAAACTGCTTTTAAATGAAGGCTAATAATCTAGCCCGCGAGGAATTCAAGCGTTACGTATGAGAGAAGCAATGAAGAAGAGGCACTAATACGCCACGGTGGGCGTATTAGTGCAAAAATTACCAGAAAGGAATTAACTTAAAGCGTTGAGAACACTTTATCTGCTGCAGCAAGGGTTTGCTCAATGACTGCAGCGTCATGCGCTTTAGAAACAAAGCCCGCTTCATAAGATGCAGGTGCTAAGTAAACGCCTTGCTCTAGCATACCGTGATAGAATTTATTGAATTGCTCGGTATTACAGTTAATTGCTTGCTTGTAGTTCGTAACTTTCTCTACGTCAGTAAAGAATATCCCAAACATACTGCCGGCAATATTAGTAGTTAGACTAATATTGTGTTTGTCAGCAAGGGCTTGGAAACCATCCACTAGCGTTTGCGTATTTTCGAAAATTGAATCGTAAAGTCCAGGCTGCTTTATTTGCGTTAAAGCAGCAAGACCTGCAGCCATTGCTACTGGGTTACCAGAAAGCGTACCCGCTTGGTAAATTGGCCCTGTCGGTGCTATGTGAGTAATAATGTCACGACGGCCACCAAAACAGCCCACTGGCATGCCGCCGCCAATGACTTTACCCAAGCAAGTCAGGTCTGGTTTGATGTTATAACGCTCTTGCGCCCCGCCGCGAGATACGCGGAAGCCTGTCATTACTTCATCAAAAATCAATACGCTGCCATATTGGTCACAAATAGCGCGAAGTCCTTCAAGGAAGCCTTCCACAGGAGGGATACAGTTCATGTTACCTGCGACAGGTTCAACGATAATGCACGCAATATCATCGCCATGGGCTTCGAAGATTTCTTTTACGCTGTCTAGGTTATTGTATTCAACGGTAAGCGTATGCTCAGCAACATTTGCTGGAACACCTGGTGAACTTGGTACACCAAGGGTTAGCGCCCCTGAGCCCGCTTTAACTAGCAGAGAGTCGGCGTGCCCGTGGTAGCAGCCTTCAAACTTAACAATTTTGTTTCTGCTCGTGTAGCCGCGAGCCAGGCGAATAGCTGACATAGTGGCCTCTGTACCAGAGTTCACCATGCGTACCATTTCCATAGATGGAACCAGTTCGCTAACCAACTCAGCCATGATCACTTCAGCTTCGGTAGGCGCACCGAAAGATAGGCCGTTATACGACGCTTCAATAACCGCTTCGCGAATTTGGGCGTTATTGTGACCTAGAACCATAGGGCCCCAAGACTGAATATAGTCAATATATTGCTTACCATCCGCATCCCACATGTAAGCGCCATCAGCTTTCGTGATGAAGCGAGGTGTACCGCCTACCGCTTTAAAAGCGCGAACGGGTGAATTTACGCCACCAGGAATGGTTTTTTGGGCGCGGGTAAATAGGGCTTCAGATTTTTGCATGTAATTACTTACTCTTATTGCTGTACCAAACAACGTCACGCTCGTACTTAGTGAGAAGGTTTTCTACACCCAGAGTAAGCGCAAACAATGCCATTCTGACAAGTACACCATTGTCGGTTTGTCTAAAAATGGCGAGGTTTGGATTGAGGTTTAGATCGTTATCTAATTCGTTGGCTTCCATACGTGAATCTCGTGGAAGTGGATGCATGATAACGGTCTTCGACTGAAAGTGTTTCGTGTAAATCGACTGATTAAGGCGGAACTTACCTCGGTATTTGTTGGCTTCTTCTTGAGAAGGAAAGCGCTCTTCCTGAATGCGTGTTTGATAGCATATGTCCGCATCCATATTCCCTTCAAGGGTATCGGTAATCGTAAGCTGGTGCCCCGCATTTTCGATGGCGTCTATGATGGGCTGAGGCATGGCCAGCTCTTTTGGCGAAATGAGCGTAAAGCGAATGTTTTTAAACAAACATAACAAGCGAGATAAAGAGTGTACTGTTCGGCCGTAGCGCAAATCACCAATCATGGCGATGTGTAAGCCGTCAATGCCGTGGCCATTGTATTCCAGTTCACGTTTAATCGTGAACAAGTCCAACAGTGCTTGGGTTGGGTGTTCGTTTGCACCATCACCACCGTTGATAACAGGTACACGACTACCTTCGGCAAATTCTGCCACTGAACCCGCCGCAGGATGTCGCATTGCAATAATGTCGGAATAGCCGCTCAGCACACGGGCTGTGTCGTACAATGACTCACCTTTAGCCAGCGCAGAGCTTGACATGCCGGTGGTTTCTCTAACTTCACCACCTAAAAGGTTGAATGCGGTACCAAAGCTAACTCGCGTACGGGTACTTGGCTCAAAGAAAAGGTTACCGAGAATGGCGCCATCTAGCACGGTTGTGCGCTTTTGTCGTTTGGCATAGGGTTGCATGGAATTGGCAACTGAGAACACTTTCTCAATGGCCTCGCGATCGAATTGATTAACCGAAAGAATGTGGTTACCGGTAAAGTCAGACATGCGCTTCTCAATCATCAACGAAAACGGCGCTAGTTTATAATACCGCTGGGGTTAAGTCATTAGCGCAACGTTAATCTTGCCTTACGTTTTTCTCAGTTTGGCGTTTTATTGAAAAGGGCTTTCCAAAAATCAAAATGCAAGTGTGCATGTGCGCATATGTCGGCTAATTGTGTTGCTGAGTATAATGGGTAAAGAGTAAAAGGATCTTTTCAGCTGCGCTATTTACGTGGGCTGTAATCGCTTCGTCTTGAAGCGGAGACTGTATGCCGCACAGCATCATGGTGTGATATTCCCCCTTAAGCAGGGCGCAATAATCTACTGCCAGCTGTTGGGCGATATCACGGCTTAAGCTACCTTCTCCGAACTTCTCTATGACATCACTCAATGTAGATAGGGAAGCTTCTGGGCCAGCCTGATAAAAAAGTGTTGCCACATGAGGGCTATTTACCGCTTCAGCTATAATTACTCGAAAGATAGCAATGGCTTCAGGATCTTGTAATAGTCGCACAAATTGACAGCCAACTTTTCGTAAACATTCTAATAGTGAGAGTGAGCCTGAAGTGGCGTCGATAAGTTGCTGGGTGTCGAGTTGGTATGATCTGCATTTCGATGAGATTGCCGCTTGAAAGAGAGCATCTTTTCCTTCGAAATGAGAATAGACCGTTTGTTTAGACACACCTGAGGCTTTAGCCACAGTGTCCATAGATGTGTTGGCAAAACCCTCTTTTAAGAACAGGCAAGACGCTGCATGCAATATAAGATGGTATTTCTCTTCGCTTTTAGGTCGGCCTTGCTTTCGAGTGGTAGCCACGTTCGTTCTCACTTTATTGACGAATATTTAAATATCAAACTGGACGGTCTAGTATTTATATACTAGCATAGCACAATAAGTATGCAAATATAGCCCAGAGCAAACGCTAAACTGGTTAAAGGAAATGTTATGACTGCTGCAACGACGCCTTCTAAAAGTGGCAAACTCTCACTTATTATCGCTATTGCCGTTTTTACTGCAGCGTTGGTCATTCTTTTGATGACAGCAGGTCTTGGCAATGCGACACAAACGCCAGAGGCAAGAGTTCCGGTTGCAGTGTCCACTGGAACAGTCAAAATTCAATCGGGCTTTGAAACTCCAATCAATGTTTTTGGGCTTGTCGAATCCCCGCGGGCCACTTCGCTTTCATTCGATATGGCAGGGCAAGTCAATACATTACTTGTTGAAGAGGGCGATGTAGTAAGTAAAGGGGATGTTCTAGCCCGTCAAGATATTCAGCGTCTCAATGCCAGAAAACGTGAGCTTCAAGCCTCACTTGAGCGTGCAAACGCCGACCTTGAACTTGCTAGAGTAAACAGCGAAAGAACCACGTCGTTGGTTGAGAAAAAGCTAGAATCAGCGCAGCGACTAGACGAAACCAAGGCAAGTCTCAATGTCGCTAAGGCACAAGTTAGTGAAATGCAGGCCGCCCTTGAATCACTGAATGTAGAAATAGAAAAAACGACCCTTATTTCTCCCTTCGATGGCGTAGTCAATCGACGCTTTTTTGATGAAGGCAGTGTAGTTAGCGCTGGAACCCCCGTGTTTGGAATTACGGGCATAGAGAATTATCAGGCACGTTTCGCGGTACCTGCCGATGTTGTGGATCAGTTTGACCTTAATGAGCCGGTGCTGGTTAGCGTCGGGGATATTGATGTGGCGGGTACTGTTACGCAACGCTTACCTGTTCGCAACGTGCAAACGCGAACCATTGATATTTTAGTGACATTAAATAGTAATGAGCGGGTACGCCCCGGTGACATGGCCATTTTGTCTGGCTTTCGTTCTCACTCTGAGACAGGAAGTTGGCTGCCGGTTAACGCGCTAAGCAACGGCTTGCGCGGTTTGTGGCGCGTATTTGTTTTATCAAACGAGCAAAACGCCACCCTTGAAGCCCGTGTAGTGGAAGTTGTATATACCGACGGAAACAACGCGTTTGTGCGCGGAGCGCTTAAAGATGGAGAGGTTTACGTAAGCGAAGGTACACACAAACTCGCACCTGGCCAAATGGTATCAATCCCCAGTCAACATCAAGCTGGGGCACGCTAATGAAGTCATTTAACTTCGGCTCAGATAAATCTTATCCATGGTATACCTTATTTTACCGACGAGGGCATTTACTCATACTGAGTCTTCTGGTGCTAGTCACAGCAGGGTTGTCAGCATTAGGCTCTCTGCCGCGTATTGAGGACCCGCGAATAGATACGCGAAACGCACTGATCATCACTCAATACCCAGGCGCGTCGGCGGAACGGGTAGAGGCTTTGGTTAGTGATGTGCTTGAAGACAGGCTTAGAGAAATATTTGAAATAAAGGAAGTGAAGTCCACGTCGCGTGCTGGTATCTCCATCATTCTCATAGAGACGCAAGACTGGATAAATGATTCAAGTAACGAACAACTATTCAGTGAAATTCGCGATGCCATTGGCGCTGCCGCTGAGTCATTCCCTGAAGGTGCAATGGCGCCAGTTTTCGATGAAAAGCGCGGCGCGACAGCGTTCACTTTATTGCTATCTGTGCGAGCAGACCACTTTGAAAATACCCCTATTACACTCACCGCGCGTTTAGCCCAAGAACTTACAGACAGGCTGCGAAACGTTAACGGCACTGAGCTAGTGCGTGTATACGGCGCACCGCAGGAAGAAATTAGCGTCAATGTCGACCCTATTAAGCTTGCTGCAACGGGTCTTACCTTACAGCAAGTAAGCAATTTGATAAGCCGCGCCGACCCCAAATTACCTGCCGGTATGCTTAACTCCCAGCAAAGTAATTTGCGCTTTACAGTGGGAGAGGGCTTAAATGGCGTGAACATGATTGCTTCAATTCCCTTAGTTAACGAGCAAGGTCGCTACTTACGGGTGGAAGACGTTGCGACTGTAGAGAGAAGTTTCACAACACCTCGAAAGGACGTGGCATTCTTAAATGGTGAAGAGTCTATCTTTGTAGCAGCGCGTATGCAGCCCTCGCTACGCTCAGATGTATGGACAGAAAATGCATTAGCAGTAGTGGAACAGTTCAATAAAGACTTCAGCGGAACCTTAACCGCGACTGTTGCATTTGAGCAAAACGAATATACTGCCACTCGCCTTGCTGACTTATCGATGAACCTGCTTATGGGCTGCGCCGTGGTCATGATGGTTATTCTACTTTTCATGGGGTTTCGTGCTGCGTGGATTGTGGGCCTGGCACTTCCCTTATGCGCCGCTTTTGCCTTGTTCTCTTTAAGTTTTTACGACGAGCAAATTCACCAAATGTCTATCTTTGGCATGATCATCGCCATTGGTTTACTTATCGATAATGCCATTGTTATTACCGATGAAATTCGCATTAATTTACAAGATCCTAATTTAACGCGAGTAGGTGCTATGGCCAAAAGCGTTTCACATCTATTTGTGCCGCTTTTGGCTTCAACGCTTACGACCATTTTAGGCTTTATGCCCATCTTTCTTTTAGATGGAAACATTGGTGACTTTGTTGGCCCGATTGCCATTAGCGTGGTGATGGCACTTATTGGCTCGCTGTTTATTTCTCTTACTATCATTGCAGCCCTCGCTGCCCGATTTTTGCCAAAGCACGACAATAGTTCGCAACGTGAAATAGCATCGAAGGCGTGGTGGAAAGTGGGACTACAAGCGCCAGAGCTCAGTCTCGCTTTTAAAAAGCAATTGGGTAGATGGGTTAAACAGCCAATTTTGGTGTTACCGGTTATTGCTATCCTTTGTTTATCGGGTTTTGTATTGTCGGGCACCTTGGCCAATGTGTTTTTCCCAAGTGCAGACAGAGACCAGTTCGAAGTGTACCTGTGGACCAAAGAAGGGAGCAGCATCGACAACACAACGAGCTATGTTAAAAAAATAGATGGTGCTATTCGCAGTGAGCAAGGCGTGAAACAAGTTAGTTGGTTAGTCGGGGGCTCTGCGCCGTCGGTGTACTATAACCAGACGATGACCCGTGACAACATGCCTTACTTTGCAAATGCTGTGGTGTCGACAGATACAGTGGATGACGCTGTTGCGCTAGTGGGCAAACTACAACAAGAGCTTGATAGCGCGTATCCAGAAGTACAAATTGTAGTGCGAGCCTTTGGGCAGGGTCCGCCTATTGCGGCGCCTGTTGAGGTAGAGATTTTCGGCCCTGATCTGAATGTGTTGAATGACCTAGGCGACAAAGTACGCATGTTAATGTCTGAAGTCGACGGCATTTCTCAGTCTATAACCAGCGTTTCAATGGGAGAACCCGAGCTTAAAATAAACGCGGACAGCGATAACCTGTCTTACTTGGGGCTTACGCTTTCCGAGCTTGCCAATCAAATGCAGATAAACTTTTCAGGTATTACCGGTGGTTCTGTTTTGGAAAGCACAGAAGAAATTCCTGTACGCGTGAGGCTAGACGAGGCGTATAGACAAAATGTAACGGGCGTAGACGCCATGCCAATTCCGGTTGCAGGAGACAATGCTATTTCTTGGTCGCCACTTGCTGCTGTAACAAACTTAACGCTTCAGCCTGCAACCAGCAGTATTACGCGCCTTGATGGCGAAAGGCTAAATCGTATTCAGGCGTTTTTGCTTCCTGGTGTCCCGGCCATTGATGCAAGTAATCATTTGCGAGATCTTCTCGAAAGTCGATTAATTCTTCCCGAAGGATATCGTATTCATTTAGCGGGAGACGCTGATGAACAGCAGCAAGCATTAGGTAAATTAGCGACCTATGCGCCGGTGCTGTTGGTTCTTATGGTAACAACGCTCATTCTGACTTTTACCAGCTTGCGCATGGCGGGTGTAATCGGATTAGTGGCAATACTTTCTGTAGGGCTGGGTATGTTCAGTCTTTGGATATCTGGATTGCCGGTTGGGTTTAATCCGCTGCTAGGTTGTGCTGGCCTTATTGGCGTAGCAATCAACGGATCGATAGTGGTCATTGCCGCTATCAACGCGAACCCCAAAGCAAAGCAGGGAGACACGAAAGCCATTGTTGAAGAAACCATGAGCTGTAGCCGCCATATTTTATCGACTACTTTCACGACGGTAGGTGGATTGATTCCCTTGCTATTGTTCAGTGAAGGTAGCTTTTGGCCGCCGTTGGCCGTGGTGCTGGCTGGTGGAGTAGGATTCTCGGTAATCTTGTCGTTAGTCTTTACGCCAACTATAGTGGCTGCTTTTCAACGATACCGTTATAGAAATCACACATTGGCATAATTTTACGGTTAAACTATCCCTTTTTAACCCACGTATAAATTTGGCTTACTTAGCGTATGCGAAAATCAAATCCTCTTTTGCGTTGGTGGCAAACCGACTGCGTGAAGTGTAAACGCATGAGACTTTATATCGTTTGGGCCGTAATCATGTTGGTGGTGTATTTTTATGTCTGGTACTAGTGTCGAACCAATCTATATCCGAGCAGCCTCGAAAAGTAACGGTATTACCAGCCTGGTGCTGGGCTGTATCGGTTTGTGTGTTGCGGCACTGTGGTTAGCCTTTCTTCCCGATTGGCTGTTCTTAGCGGGGATTTTTATCACCAGTGCCGCGTTAGTGTGCTTGCTCGTAGGGTACTTCAAAATTCGTGAGCCCGACTATAGTTTGGAAATAGCCAAAGACTATATCACTTATCGCCACCGTCTGGGCAGTTGGCGCATTCATTGGGACAACCTGCTGCGCGCAGATTGCCCCCGTGTTCGCCATGGGCTGGAGCATATTCCCCTTGAAACCATCGGTTTCAAAATCAAAAGTTACACGGATTTCCTCAATACGATTTCACCACGGCTTGCAACGCACTTGTTAATGGAGCAGCGGCCATTGCTAATGCAGAACACAGATGAGAATTGCGCCTCTGGAAGCTGTTATGAGCA
Source organism: Alteromonas sp. BZK5 (assembly GCF_014349115.1). Taxonomy (NCBI): domain Bacteria; kingdom Pseudomonadati; phylum Pseudomonadota; class Gammaproteobacteria; order Alteromonadales; family Alteromonadaceae; genus Alteromonas; species Alteromonas sp. BZK5. The sequence continues at coordinate 56,527 of NZ_JACSOE010000025.1, forward strand.
ATCTATGTTTGACGATAAGCAGTACGTTATGGAAGACGGGACCATCATTAAAGGCATTAAAGCTATGCTGGCACATCGTATGGTAGAGCTAAGAAAGCGCCTTGGGTATGATATTTTTATCGCGAGTTCAGAGCTAGATAGGGATGCCAGCGAGTTTGCAGGACTTATTGCTCAGTGCCAGAAAGCTAGGGCCTGTTGACCTTTGGTGTACGAATTTTGGTCTAAATGGAAGCCTTTTAATCGCGAAACAGTCCTGCAAGCCTAGCGGGCTAAGTTAAAGGACT